>JASLNQ010000373.1 GCA_030745955.1 Dehalococcoidia bacterium
ACCTCGTGGAACCCGGCCATCGCCTTGTCTTTCGCCGCCTTCACAGCGCCGGTCACATCGTCCCGGCCGCTGCCCGGATTACCGGCCAACTCGGCTTCCAGCGCCTGGAGGGTCGAGCGTGCGTCACCGATCACTGCGTGCGACGTTTCATAGATCCGGTTGATATCATATTCGTCGATATTGCACTGGACGATCGTCTTGCTCGTGGCATCCGGAACTCCATGCCCGAAGCGTCCCGGGGAAAGGCTCGCCCCGACAGCGAACACGAGGTCAGCCTCCTCCATGAACTTCACAACGTGGTCGCCGCGCACACCCACCGACAACGGGTGGTTCTCCGGAAACACTCCCTTGGCCTTCAGCGTTGTGACCACAGGGAGGTTCGCCTTCTCTGCGAATGCCTTCAACTCGTCGGTCGCGTTCGCATAGAGCACCCCCTCACCCACGAAGAGCACAGGCTTTTTCGCAGAATTCAGGGCAGCAATCGCGCCCGTAATGTCGGCAGGGTCGGGGAGTGACTTCCAGCCTTTCGGCGGGGTGTACGGATCGACGGTTTCGTCGTAGGTCGCTGCGGCATTTGGAACCCCCAGAACCACCGGTCCCGGCCGACCCGTCCGCAACATCGTGAACGCACGCCGCATGAACTCCGGAACCCGCTCCGGCTTGTCGATATAGCCGTACCATTTCGACACCCCGCGCATGCTGGCATCCTGGTCGTAACGGGTGTGCTCGCCCGCGCCGGCGGGCACGGCATCGACGATGCACAGTACGGGCGAACCGTCCTCGTAGGCCTGGGCCACACCGGAATAGGCGACGTGTGCGCCCGCTGCGTTGATGCCACCCGAGAAGGTGCAAACACCAATCTTGGTGCCGTTGTTGATCCTCGAATACGCATCTGCAACGGCAACGGCATAGCGGTCGTCACGCATCATCAACAACATCAGGCCTTCTCTGCCGAACGAGTTGTTGACCTTGCTCACCGGAAAGGTGGAGACCCAGGGCACGTTCTCGGCCTTGAGGATTCTTGCGATACCGGTTGCCACGTCGATGGTCATACGTTTACTCCGTGAAAATAGCCTGGCGCCGGGGGATAGGTCAGGGTTACTGATGGTGGTGGGCCAATACCGGCGAGATTGTACCCGCCCAGACGCCCCTGTGAGCGGTTCCAGCCGTCGTGATAGAACGCAGTCGGGTTTTTCACCCGACGGCCAGATCGCCGATCCCCCGTCCGCCTCATCCTCACGAAATGTTCAGACATTCCCCACCTTTCACCACAAATCAGCGCGCTAAGGTTCTTACCGAACCCCTCGATAACTTGACTTCGTCAGGGGGAGTTACAGCGGGGAATTGGGCTGTCCCGTAACAAACCCGTACCATGTAGTCGTTCGTGTTTGACTGCTCTGGGGCAACCCTTGGAAGGTCGACGGACTACCAGGAATTTGGACGAAGTCATGGAGACGCTATGTCTGAAAAGTTCGATGTTGCCATCATCGGCGGTGGGGTAGTTGGCTGCGCCGTCGCTCGTGAGTTGAGCCGGTATCAGCTCAAGGTCGCAGTTCTCGAGAGAGCTGCCGACGTCGCCCGCGGCACCAGCGGGAAAAACAGTGGCGTCGTCCACACCGGCATCAACGTGCCGACGGGCTCGGTCAAAGCCAAATACAACGTCGCCGGCGCAGAAATGTTCGAAGAGTACTGCGACGACCTGGACGTGCCTTTCCACCGTTGCGGCAAGCTGATCGTCGCACTCGGGGAAGCAGAAGTCCCTGACCTCGACTCGCTGATGGCCCGTGGCGTTGCGAACGGTGTGCCCGATCTTGAGATTATCGACCGCGCAACCCTCAAGGAAATGGAGCCAAACATCGAAGGCGCAGCCGCGCTCAACGTCCCGACGGCCGCCATCGCCTGCCCGTACACCCTCACTATCGCGCTCGCCGAATCGGCATCCGAAGCGGGCGTCGAAATCATGCTCAACTCACCGGTGACGGGTATTAAGGGCGAACAGGGCGCATTCGAACTCGAAACCCCGAACGGGACCGTTAGCGCCGGACTGATTGTCAACTCGGCAGGGCTTTTCTCCGACAAGGTCGCCCGGATGGCCGGTATCAAGCGATGGCGGATCTGGCCGTGCCGCGGCGAATACTTGATTCTTGATAAAAGAGCCGGCGGGCTTATCAACGGTATGGTCTACCCCGTACCGCCAAAGGGCGGGGCCGGACTCGGCATCCACATCACGCCCACTACCGACGGCAACATCCTCCTCGGGCCGTCAGCCGACTACACAAACGACAGCGACGATGTGAGGACAACCGGCAGGATCCGGCGACAGCTCCTGAAGGAAGCATCGGAGTTCCTGCCCGCTCTCACACCACGTGACGTGATCACCGCCTACTCCGGCATGCGACCCAAGCTCGTTACCGCGAAAGAAGGCGGCTTCGGTGATTTCGTGATCGAAGAGGTTCCCGAGGCCCTCGGAGTGATGA
>JASLNQ010000374.1:0-236 GCA_030745955.1 Dehalococcoidia bacterium
CCGAGGTGAAGCACGACTACGACCACTACATACCCCAGGCTGTGGTGGCGCTTACTCCCAGTTGGCGGGGTCCGGAAACGGGGGAGATTATCGATCGCCTGAAAGCCGGTACGCCACGTATTTACGCAGCCGACGGCCAGGGACCTGCCGGCTTTATGTGGATCGACCCGCTGAACCTGCAGGAGGGTGAAGTGGAGATTGTCGCCGAACAGCTCAGAAAGATACTGGTCGACGCC
>JASLNQ010000374.1:246-2464 GCA_030745955.1 Dehalococcoidia bacterium
TGTAATTCGACCAGGGACTCAAGCAAAGGACACCGCTTTGGCACGAATGGCAGGCAAGCACGCACTCTTGAAGATGTTCCAGGCCGAGGGTGTCGAATACATGTTCGGTAACCCCGGCACAAGTGAAGCGCCGATGATGGCGGTGATGGACCAGTACCCGTCGATTGAGTACGTGCTGGTGTTGCAGGAAGGCGTGGCGGTCGGACTCGCGGAAGGCTACGCACGGTCGACCGGAAAAGTCCCGCTGGTGAGCCTCCACATCGATAACGGCATGTCGAATGGCCTGTCGCTCATGATCGACCAGCTGTACAGCGGGACTCCGATGGTGATGACGGCGGGCAACAAGGACATCCGCAAGCTCGCTCCCGGCAGGTCCGACCTTGCCCATATGGCCCGGCCCTACGCAAAGTGGAGCACGGAGATTACGCATGCCGAACAGGTGCCGTCGGTGATACGCCGGGCGTTCCAGGAGGCCCGGACGGCGCCGACTGGCCCGGCGTTCGTCGCGATGTCTGCCAATGCGTTCGACGATGAGGCGGAGATGGACCTGATTCCTTCTGCACAGGTCGATATTTCGCCATCGGCCGATCCGCGGTCGATCGATGAGGTCTGCGGTCTCGTCGCAGGTGCAGAAAGACCGATCCTGATTGTCGGTGACCGGGTTGTGGAATCAGACGGCGTCAGCGCCGCGATTACGGTTGCCGAAACGGGCGGGATGCGGGTTTACGGGCATGGCTCGAGCAACGTGAATTTCCCGGCCGATCACCCGTTGTGGCAGGGCAGTCTGAGCATGCGCGCCGCCGAATCGGTGGAGGCGGTGCGATCGTCGGATGTCGTGGTGGCGGTCGGCTGCCCGGTGTTCGAAGATTTCTTCTACCAGTCCGGCCAGTTCATTGCCGAAGATTCGAAGCTGGTGCATATCGACATCAATCCCGGTGCGATCGGCAAGTCGGAACCTACGGATATCGGCATCCTGGCTTCTCCGGGCAAGGCGCTGGGCCAACTCGCCGAAGCGTTGGCGACCGGGTTGAACGGATCGCAGGCCGAGGCTGCTGCGGGTCGTTCGCGGGAGGCCGCCGGTGAAAGTGCTGCAAGGGTTGCCGCTTTCCGTCGGCTTGTAGGTACCGGCCCTGGCAGGGGCAAGCCCATGTCGCCTGCCATGATGGCCGAGCGGCTGGCAAACGCGCTTCCCGAAAATACTGCCGTGTTCAACGATTCAGTGAGCACGGGCGGTCTGTTGTTCGAGGCACTGGCACCCTCGGTGGCGGGTACCTACTACGGTTGCCGCGGGCAGGCCATTGGCTGGGGCATGGGTGCGACGTTGGGTGTGAAGCTGGGGAGCCCCGACCAGCCGGTCGTGGGGGTCGTCGGCGACGGTAGTGCGATTATGACGGTTCAGGCGCTCTGGACGGCAGTTAATTCAAATATTCCGGCGGTCTTCGTTATCTGTAATAACGCGTCATACCGGGTTCTGAAAATAAATATGAATCACTACCACCGGCTTAATTCGCTGGAGCAGCCCGATTCCTATTTCGCAATGGACTTTCCGCATCCGCTCGATTTCGCAGCGCAGGCGAAGGCATACGGTATGCGGGGCGTGCGTGTTGAGGACCCGGCGGAAATAGATTCTGCGATTAACACAGCGATCGATGCTGGCGAGCCCGCAGTCATCGACATGGTTATCGACGGGTCTCTTTAGGCGGTCTGCGCCCCGTGGCCCGCCCCGGGCGCTATCAGCCCTTTTCTGAGTTCCCGGGACATTCAAAACAGTCTCGGGAATACCGGTGGTTCAGCCCGTGGTTTAACCGGACCGCCCGCGTCGTTTTCGCGGGGCTATCGTGAATATGACGCGGTCGTCTGCGATGGCGATTTTCAGGCGCTTGCCGGCCAGTTTTGCAGCATATGAGAGACGTGACCGAATTTTCACTGCGGTATCGCCTTTCTCAATTATCACGGCTTTGGCAGTTTTTCTGTCGAGATTAGTGATGGTATCGATCAGTTGCTGCGTTTCATCGGAGCGCGCCCGACCCCGCTTCGATGCGGTATCCATTTGTTTGATATCAATATCGATTATTTTCACGATAATACGTCTCACTTATTCGGTTGGCCGATAAATAATATCATCCTGACAATTCCGCGCAATTGTGACCTGCCCCCAGAACCTGTACCACTCGCTATGTTAGTCCGACGGCCCACCTGGGCATGATTGCCTCGGGTG
>JASLNQ010000375.1 GCA_030745955.1 Dehalococcoidia bacterium
CGCCGTACATCCGGCGCGCAGGGCGTGAGTAGGTCCGGTAAGACCGGACTCGGTAACAGAGCAGGAGGCAACAATGGGACAGCTCGATGGAAAAGTTGCAATCATCACCGGTGGCGGGACCGGCATTGGCAAAGGCATTGCCAGGGCCTTTGTTGAAGAAGGCTGCGCGGTGGTGATTGCTGCCCGAAACGCCGACCGGCTGGACGCTGCCGCAGAAGAATTGGCTGGCAATGCCAGCAGTGGCGGGTCGGTCGTCGCAATACCGACCGATGTGACCGACGAGGAGCAGATGGTCAGTCTGTTCGCACAGACGATGGACCAGTTCGGCAGGCTCGACATCCTGGTGAGCAACTCCGGGGCATTCGACGGTGGCCCCGTCGAAGACCTCACCATGGAGCAGTGGCAGAACTGCATCCAGGTCAACGTGACCGGGCCGTTCCTCGGTGCCCGTGAAGCTTTCAAAATCATGAAGAAGCAGGGCGGTGGCCGAATAATCAACATCGGGAGCATCGCTGCTCAGCGTGCTCGCCATAGCTCAACGCCCTACACGACCAGCAAGCATGCGGTCTGGGGACTCACCCAGTCGCTGGCGCTTGAGGGCCGTGACTACGGCATCGCCGTGAGCGTTCTGCACCCCGGAAATGTATGGGTCGAACGCCGTGGCGACGGGAAATCGTCTACCGGGCGTGACGAGGGGCCGGAACCGCTGATAACGACTGCCGACATGGGGCGGACAGCCCTCCTGATGGCGACACTGGCGGCCGATGCGAACATGCTTGAGGCGATCGTTCTGCCGCTTGGACAGGACTATCTCGGCAGAGGGTGATCTCAATTGAACGCTCCCCCAACTCACACCTTTCGTAACGCCCCGGTAGGCTGCGCATTGCTAGACTCGTCTGAACCGCAGAGAAATCTGCACGGAGAAGGTTGATGCGAAAACTCCTGGCAATTCTGCTCGCACCGTTATTCTTTATCCTGTTCCTGCTGGCGATCACCCTGAACCAGGTCACGAACACGGTGACCGAACCCGACGTGGTGATAGGCATGATGAACGATGGCGAGTTTTACGACTACGCCTACGACAACATCATTGCGAACATGGTCCGCGACACCACCGAAAAGGGTATCGATATCGAAGGGGGTCTCGGTGAATCGGCAGGTACCAACACTCTCATGTTCGATGACCCTGACGCCGCGGCTGTCACCATTATCGAGCTGATCGAAACGCTGGTACCGCGCGAACTGGTGAAGGAGAAATTCGAGGAAAGCCTGAGCAGCTTCGTCCCGTACATCCGGGGCGACACCGATGAATTCATCATCGATCTCGAAGTCCAGCAACGCGTCCTGGCAGTCCCCGATGCGGCCCGAGATGCTGTCCGGGACCTCGACCTGGCACAGCGGGTGATCGACGACCTGCTGGTACCCCAGGTTAACGATTTCAGTGGCGACATATTTGACGAGGCCCTGGGAATTGGCTTCACCCCGCAGGAGAACGAAGCCAACGCACGCAGAATTTTCGCCCCGGACTGGCTCGAAACGCAACTGTTCCTGGCGATCGACGAGATCACACCGTATTTCGCAGGTGAGGCGGACCATTTCAACGTGGTCATGCACTTCGACGACCGAATCGTGATCGTCGGGCAAATCCTGAAAGCAAAACTGGGCAGCACAGATGTCCTGTACAACCTGGTGTTCGCCCAGGTCGTCGATCCCGTCATTAAGCAGACCGTTGCGCAGTCCACCTCCGTCGGGTACGGCATTTCACTGACCGAACCGGAGGTTGTCCAGGCCTTCGAGGTCATTGCGCCCCGTGAATGGGTACGCGAACAGGGCAATGGCGTGGTCGACGCCCTGGTCGACTACCTGATCGGCACCTCGAACAGCCTCGACTACGTTGTGTACATCGGCGACCGTAAAGCCGCCGCCACCGGTGAACTCCAGGCCCTGGCCCGCACCAAGCTGAGAGCGACTCTCACCGTGATACCGCCGTGCAGCTCGCAGGCCGATGCACTCGCCGCTTCCCAGGCGCTGTCAAACAAGCAACTGCCGGAATGTAACGCCGGCGGGCAGACAGCCGTTGACGTGGCGCTCAACACACTCGGCCCGATAATGGACCAGCAGGTCGAGTCGTTTGTGGAATCCCAGGTTCCCAGCGAAGTCGCGTACTCGCTGTCCGATTTCGAGTCGCAGGTTGGCGGTAACTTCGATGTTGTGACCGACCTGCGTGACCAGGTGACGGAAGGCGTCAGCTTCACCGAACAGGACCTGATCAACGCAATGGCCGACGAGACCGATCCCGAGTCACGGGCCGATGCCGAGGAAATGCTGCAGATCCTGGCTGACGGGGTGCTAATAACCGAGGAGAACATCGAAGAAAACCTTGAGCCGGATGCCCTTGAACAGTTCAACGACATCCGCGATTACGTGAATCTCGGGCTACGGTTGCGATGGCTT
>JASLNQ010000376.1 GCA_030745955.1 Dehalococcoidia bacterium
GGGTCCTTTCTGACAGGATCAGACCGCTCGGACCGTCCCGCCTGCGCCCGAATCAAGCTAAGTGGAGAACTTGCATGGCCCGTCCTATCCGTCCACGTGTTTGGCCAGAGGTATATAAGAAACTCGGAGTTTCGCCCCTCATAAACGCCCAGAGCTGGGTGACGAAGCTTGGTGGCTCGATCATGCGCCCCGAGGTACTCCGGGCGATGGACGAGGCCGCGAACGCCTTCGTCGACATGAAACAGCTGAACCGGGCGGCGGGAGAGGTTGTCGCCCGCGCGTGCGAAGCTGAACAGGGGCTGGTCACGGCTGGATGCTCGGCCGCGCAGGTCCTGATGGTCGCAGCCTGCATGACCGGACAGAGCGAAGACAACGTGGAGCAGCTCCCCGATACCACCGGGATGAAGAACGAGGTCGTGCTGTTCAAAGGCCAGCGAAACCGCTACGACAAGGCTTTTGTAACTGCCGGGGCGACGTTGGTCGAGTACGGGACCGCCGACTCGGCAACCCCAGAAAAACTCGACGCTGCGATCAACGAGAACACGGCCTGTGTTGCCTTCATCGTTGCGCCGCTCATGTCTCACGGCATCGGCCTTGAAGAGACGGTGCGCGTGGCCCACGCCCGTGGCGTCCCGGTGATCGTTGACGCCGCGGCAGAAGTACCTCCCCGTGCGAACCTGTCGAGGTTCCTCAAGAAGGGGGCCGACATGGTTGCGTTTAGCGGCGGAAAGGGGATCGGTGGTCCACAGTCCTCTGGATTACTTGCCGGTAAGGCGGAACTTGTCGAAGCGGCGGTGATGAACTCGCTGAACCTCGATTCGGCAATCGCGGGAATTGGCCGTCCGATGAAGGTCTCGAAAGAAAACGTAATCGGGCTGGTCACGGCGATCGAGCTGTTCACCGATTCAGATGAAGCGGCCGAGTGGGAAGGCTGGCAGTCGAAGGCCGGCTACGTGGCCGATCGCCTGCGGGACATCGACGGCGTTCGCGTCGAGATCGAAGATGAGCCAACGGAACGACAGGGCCCGCAACCGGTGCTCTACTTTGAAGAAGATTACGAGGGTCCATCGATCGCTGAGATAAAAGAGCAGCTTGAATCCGGAGATCCCGCCATCTACGTCGGTGGGGGCGGGAGTCGGGCCGAAATCAACATCGTGATGGTCAACGTGCAGGACGGCGAGGAGGTGATTATTGCCGATCGCCTCAACGAAATCCTGCGTGACGGCGAGATGGCGTAAAAGCCGATTTCCCCTGATAGTTCCCGCACATCCCGGGTTAAACAATCCGCGTGGGTGTAAACCTGCACAGGCATTGCGAAATTCACGGAACGGCGATTGACCACGTCATCAGCACCTAGTGTTTCGTTACCGCAACCCCTGGCACGGCCCAGACCGCGAAGCCCTGACTTCGAAACCCCCATGTTGTTCTCAAAATTGCACTGTCGGCCTATTTGGACTTCGGGTTCACTGATGCCGACTGGGTGCTGATACATACCGCGATTTACGGGTACCACTCCGTAGTTTCCACGATGTCTGGCTGGGGCTGTAGCGACATAGTTATGGGTATCCGCACCGTCAATGTCCAAGTGGCAAGCGATCCCGGATACGGCAGAGGAACCTCAGTCGTAATCGCAATCGGTGTGGAAGAAACAAGGGGTAACGAGATGATCCTGAGGGGCACCCGGAGCCAGCATGGCATAACGGGTCTTGAAACAGCGATCGTTCTTATTGCATTCGTGGTTGTGGCTTCAGTTTTCGCATTCACGATTCTCTCGGCGGGTGTTTTCTCGTCGGAGGCAAACAAACAAACGATCCACGCCGGTTTGAAAGAAACCAGGACGAGATTGCGCCAGCACGGCTCGGCATTCGCCTTCTCTGGCTACGTCGGCAGCACGCAGGCAGTCCACAAACTGGTATTTATCGTGTCAAACTCACTCGCCGGTGAGCCGGTCGACCTGACGGCGCCGTACACCGCCGACGACTCAGCAACCGACCCTGACATCGTTCCTGGTGCGAGCACCGCAACTATCGTCGCCTACGCAGATGAGAACCAGCGCATGAGCGACTTGCCATGGACTGTGAGCTTCATCGGCAACAACAACAGCGACGCGCTGCTGGAAGAGGGTGAAAAAGCGGAGATTACCGTGTGGTTGATGGACCGTCTCACGGGAACAGCCATCGATTCCGCCAACTCGATCGCCTACATGGACGGCACAGTCAACGGCGGCGGCACGGGTGGACTCACCAATACCGACACACTCGTCGTCAAGAGCACTAGGTTTGTCCTGGAGCTCACACCGCAACTCGGGGCACCGCTGACTATTCAGCGAGCGATCCCGCCCGGTCTGCGAAGCGTGATGAACCTGAACTAAGTTGGCTCTGTTGACATGATCGAAATCGGTCTCGTTTCATCGGTGTCGTAAGTGCTGGGAAAATGGAGCGTTGGGC
>JASLNQ010000377.1 GCA_030745955.1 Dehalococcoidia bacterium
CTGCAAACTCGCGACGAACTCTACGAATACCTCGATTACCATAGCTACGAAAACAAGCTGGACGAGCTTTTTGAGGCCAGCTCCGACGCCGGCCCTGGTGAAAAGGACTTATCGAAATGACGACTACAGGTCTTATGGGAATAACAGCCGGTGCATCGGCGGTCTCAACAGTTGGAAAGGCCGGTGTGGGCCTGACCTACCGGGGCTACTCGATCACCGACCTGGCGGCGAAATCGACCTTCGAGGAGGTTGCCTACCTGCTTATCTACGGGCGGCTTCCCGGGCAGCAGCAGCTCGACGCCTACAAGAAAAAACTTGTCGGCATGAGGTCGCTGCCCGACCCGCTAAAGTCACTGCTCGAAGCGATGCCGGCCTCGACGCACCCGATGGACGTGCTTCGGACGGGGACTTCGTTCCTGGGGACGCTTGAACCGGAAGGTGAGGACGGCCGCACGGCAGCATCGGTCGGCGACCGCCTTACGGCGTGCTTCGGGTCGATGCTGGCCTACTGGTACCGCTTTCACTCTCGAAACGAACGGATCGACACCGGGTCGGACGACGATTCCGTGGCAGGGCACTTCCTGGGCCTGATGTCCGGCAAGCCCGCCGATCCGCTGAAGCGGGATGCACTCGATGCCACCTTGATCCTCTACGCCGAGCACGAGTTCAACGCCTCGACATTCACCGCCCGGGTCATCACCTCGACACTCGCGGACACCTACTCGGGAATTGCCGGTGCCATCGGCGCACTGCGGGGACCCCTCCACGGCGGTGCCAACGAGGCGGCAATGGAACTGGTCTCATCGTTCGATTCGCCGCAGGATGCCGAAAAATCGCTTCTTCACATGCTCGAAGCCCGTCGCCTGATCATGGGGTTCGGGCACCGGGTCTATAAGGACGGCGATCCCCGTTCCCCGATTGTGAAGGACTGGGCGCGTCGACTCTCCGAGGCTGCGGAAAACACCTCGTACTACGACATTTCCGACCGTATCGAAGAAGTGATGATGCGGGAGAAGGGGATGTTCCCGAACCTCGATTTCTATGCGGCCACCGCGTACCACATGTGCGGTATTCCGACCGCGATGTTCACGCCGGTGTTCGTGATCGCCAGGACGTCGGGATGGATCGCGCACGTGATCGAACAGCGCGACGACAACAAGCTGATCAGGCCGCTTGCCGACTACACGGGGCCGGAGCCGAGGGAGTACCCGTCTGTGGCGGAGCGCAGTTAGCCGTATGCCGGATACCGATTCCGTTATTGCGCAGATCGCCGAGTGCGCGGTTGATTACACGCCCGACTCGGACCTCGCCATGGACACGGCCCGGCTCTGCCTGATGGACTCGATCGGCTGCGCCCTGCTGGCCATGAACTACCCGGCCTGCACCCGGCTGCTGGGTCCCGATATCCCCGGCACGGTCGTGCCTGGCGGTTCAAGGGTCCCGGGAACAACGTTCCAACTCGACCCTGTGAAGGCTGCGTTCGACATCGGCGCGGCTATCCGCTGGCTCGATTTCAACGACACGTGGCTCGCCGCTGAGTGGGGCCATCCCTCCGATAACTTCGGCGCGATCCTGGCAATAGCCGATCATCTGAGTCGTAAGTCACGTTTACAGGGGAAACGCCCGATTGGCGTAATTGAAGTCCTGAAATCGGCGGTCAGGGCATATGAAATCCAGGGCGTGCTGGCACTCGAAAACTCGTTCAACCTGGTCGGCATCGACCATGTGCTCCTGGTGAAGGTCGCTTCGGCGGCTGTCGTTACGGTGATGCTTGGCGGTGATCGAAACCAGGTTGAAAACGCGGTTTCGAACGCGTGGCTCGATGCGACGCTGCGCACCTACCGGCATGCGCCGAACACCGGCTCGCGCAAGTCGTGGGCGGCGGCTGACGCGCTCGCCCGCGCAGTACGGTTCGGCCTGGACGCGATGGCCGGCGAGATGGGCTATCCGTCGGCGCTGACCGCACCCGACTGGGGCTTCCAGGACGTCTGGTTCAACGGCGAGGAAATCACGCTGGGGCACCCGCTGGATTCCTACGTGATGGAGAACATTTTGTTCAAGGTCTCGTTCCCGGCGGAGTTCCACGCACAGACCGCGGTCGAGGCGGCGTTCACGCTGTACGAAGCGGTTTCACCGAGACTCGACGAAGTGCAGTCGGTCACCATCACGTCGCAGGAATCGGCGCTCAGGATCATCGATAAAACAGGTCCGCTGACCAACCCGGCCGACCGCGATCACTGCATCCAGTACATGACGGCGATCGGACTGCTCAAGGGTTCCCTGTCAGCTGACGATTATGAGGACGCGGCGGCTGCCGACCCGGGCATCGATCAGCTCAGGGACAAGATGGTCATGGAGCACGACCAGCGGTTCACCGACGACTATCTCGATCCCGCAAAACGCTCGATCGCGAACTCGGTGCAGGTGTTTTTTAGCGATGGTTCG
>JASLNQ010000378.1 GCA_030745955.1 Dehalococcoidia bacterium
TGGGCGCGTAATGACCATAACCAGATAACCTGGCGGAATCCTAACCTTCGGTGCTGATCGGGTAGCGCCCGTACTCGTTGGCGACCTCATACATCGCGAGGACGTTTTCAAGCGGCACGTCGGGCTGGATATTGTGCACCGCACTGAACACGTAACCGCCGCCGGGGGCGAGGTCCCCAATACGCTTCTTCACCTCCGCCCGCACCTCTTCTGTCGACCCGTTCGGCAGCACATGCTGGGTGTCGATAGCGCCCCAGAAACTCACCCGGTCGCCGAATTCAGATTCCAACTCTGCCGAGTCCATGCCGGTGGCCGCCACCTGCACCGGATTGATCGCGTCGACCCCGATATCGATCAAGTCGTCCAACAGCATGTTGATAGATCCACAGCAATGGAAATGAATATGGGCCGATGTGTTCGCCCTGATCGTGTCGAGGTACTTCTTGTGCCAGGGTTTCAACAGTCGCCGGTAGGTCTCTGGCGCAACCATGGGACCAGTCTGGAAACCGAGGTCGTCACCCGTCGCCACGATATCCACGATATCTCCCACTTCCCTGAGGAGCTCTGCAGCCTGCATGGCCGTTACTTCAAGGGTTGCCTCGAATAGTGCAGTAGCCAGGGCAGGATCGCCAGCCAGGTCCATGAATCAGTCCTCGAAACCTCTCAGGAACTGGGTCTTGTGCACGAACGGGGAGGGGACCGTGAGCACAATGGCGCAATCGGTGCTTTCCCGAAGCGCCAGTGCGCGTTCGCGCAGCCCCCGGGTGTAGCCGGGATCCGTGGGATCGGGCCACGGGTAGTTGACGATATCGCGGACGGAGATGGGACCCGACAGTGGAAAATCGACAACGTCGTAGTACAGGGAGCCCTCTGGCATGCGGCGGGTCACACCCCACTCGTCCGTGTATCCATCTTCTCCCACGGCGATTATCGATTCGGCGTCGGGAGGCCCTACCGGCAATTGACGGAAGTCGATGTCGAGGGCTTCCAGGATCGGCTCCTCAATGTAGACGGACTGAATGTACCTGTTGGAAAGCGTGTCCCCGGCCTTCTCCGTCTCAATGCCGAAATGCGCCTTCAGTTCCTGGTACTTGTTGATGTGGACAGTGCTGCAACCGGTACCGCCAAGATCAAACGGTACCCGGTCCGGTTCTTCGTGGTTCAGTGCCTTCAGAACCCGCTCACGGTGGCCCATCGTCATGTCGTTTGTCCCCTGTGTCGAACGTCCGATACCCGGCTGATGCGTGCCTCGACCGACGCGGTCGGAGGGAGGCACAGTTGATTCCCCGCAAGGGTACCAATACAGTCCGCGACCCCCAAATGCGGCGTGGGACCGCTCCGTGCTTCACGGGGAACCTCGTTCGCAAAACCCCTGCCGGCGCATGTACGTGTGACCTGAGTACCCCACTCACCTCGTACTCCGCCCGGGGCACGTATCCGGTGACACCGAAAAATCGGCGGTTGCTCAAACAGTCAGCCCATTCCAGCGTGGCGAACTCCAGGTTGTCGAAGTTCCACCCCGGATTCTCATCGATCTCAGCCCCGGATCATCATTGGCCGGTGAAGACCGGGCTCCGTTTCTCGCGGAACGCCGTTATTCCCTCCCGGGCGTCATCGGTTGCGTTGTTGATGCAGGCAAGCCAGCCCACATCCTCGAGCGTGGTCTCCAGCGACATCTCCATATGTCGCCGAATGGCCCTTTTGGTGAGACGCAGAGTCACCGATGGACCGAGGGCTATTCGTCCGGCAAGGTCACGGGCTTCGGTCATAAGTTGATCATCGGGCACTACCTGGCCTACGAGACCGATGCGCAGGGCCTCAGGGGCGTCGATGATTTCTGATGTGTACATCAGGCGGCTGGCCTGCTCCAGCCCGATGGTACGGGGGAGGAGGTAACTGCCACCCTCGTCGGCCAGCAGCGCCAGCTTCACTGCCGAGTCCGTAAAGCGCGCCGACTCGGCGACGATGCGTATGTCTGAGAGGAGACAGAGGGTCAGGCCATACGCGGCCGCAACGCCGTTCACCGCCGCGATCACCGGTTTTTCGAGCCGCCAGAGCTCCAGGGTCAACCGGTGGACCCGGTCGCGGAGATAATCCCAGTGCGAAAGCGGGCTCGGTACGCTCAACTCACCCCCGCTAACATCGGCGCCGGCGCAAAAACCGCGGCCCGTCCCGGTCAGGACCACAACGCCTGCGTCTTCGTCACGCTTGATGGCGTCTATCGCGTTCAGCAACTCAGAAATCATCTCTCCATTGACGGCGTTCAGACGTTCGGGACGATTGAGGGTCACAGTGACCACCCGATCTTCCCTGGTGACCAGGATTGTGTTGTACATCGGGGTGCCTCCGTGGACTGTTGGGCCAGCTTCGGGCGAATCTTACTGACCTGCCCCCCAATAACTAAACCAGGGTGAATGTTAGAAACTCTGGTTAATGAAGGG
>JASLNQ010000379.1 GCA_030745955.1 Dehalococcoidia bacterium
GGAGCAGCGGCTGTTCACGATCTACTCCGTAATCCGCGACGTGATCGCCGAGTTCAAGCCCGACGCCATCGCTATCGAAGACCTGCACTCGCACGCCCGCTTCGTGAAGACCGCGATTCTGCTCGGCCACGCACGGGGCGTCGCGGTCATGGCTGCCGGTGAAGCCGAACTGCCCGTGTTCAACTACCAGCCAACTCGCGCCAAGAACATCGTCACCGGGTCGGGCAGGGCAGGCAAGGACCAGGTGAAGCAGGCGGTGGCTGCCCACCTGAAAAACCCCGACGCCGCAACAAACGAGCACGTCGCCGACGCCTTTTCTATCGCCATCTGCCATGCGATCATGGCCGGGAGCTCCGCACTCGAAGCGATTGAGGTGGCGAAGTAATCCATGATCAACTACCTGGCAGGCAACATACGTTCAATCACCCGGGAACCCGGCAAAGCAGTGATCGTGGCAGGCGGTGTCGGATACGAGGTCAGCCTGCCCACCTACGTCTACCAGTCCCTTGCGAACGACGGCATCCGGGAAGGCTCGGAGATCGAGCTTGAAATCTACTACCACGTCACCGAACGGCAACCCAAGCCCATGCTGGTCGGCTTTCGCCACCCGAGCGAGAAGGACTTTTTCGAACAGTTGATCCAGGTGGAGGGGATCGGACCGGCCAAGGCCGCAGCCGCACTCGTCTTCCCGGTATCGACCATAGCCTCGGCTATCGAAACCGAGGACCTGGGGTCGCTCCAACGGTTGCCGGGGATCGGCAGCCGGGCCGCCCAGAAGATCGTCGCGACCTTGCGTGGCAAGGTGACCGCGACCGCACTGCTGCAGGACGCCGGCATCTCCGAGCAGGGCCATACTCCGCCGCCAGCCGACGCCCGCTCGGAAGCCATTGAAGCGCTGGTCACTCTCGGATATCGTCCGACCGAGGCGCTGGAGAAGGTCGAGGATGTCGCCCGCCGTGTGCCAGCCGTTATCGACGACCTCCAGGAGCTGATGCGCGAGGTCTTCAGGGCGCAGGTTTCGCAACAGGATTAGGCCTCGACGCTTCGTAAAACGAAATAACAACGATCCACACACGGCTTCCGGGCCGACTACCCGGAAAACAGGAGCAAATGATTGGCTTCCGGGCCAGAAAATCCAGGGGATTCCAGCAGCGACGGGCGCGAGCGGATAGTCCAGGCGACTACCCCCGCCAGCGATCCCGAGGTTGAGGCGGGCGAGCTCGCGCTCGAAGAGCGTGCACGCCAACTCGTTGACACCACTGAAGATACGGAATCGCGGCTGACCCGCGATCTCCGCCCACGTCATTTCCGCGATTACGTCGGCCAGAAATCGGTCGTCGACAGCATCTCGATCGCCGTACTGGCCTCAAGGAAACGGGGCGACACCCTCGACCACGCCCTCTTCCACGGGCCGCCTGGACTCGGCAAGACCACCATCGCCCACATCATCGCCCGTGAGCTCGATTCGCAACTGGTCCACACCTCGGGCCCGGCCCTCGAACGCCCGGCCGATGTCGTAGGCCTGCTCTCGAACCTCAAGACCGGCGACGTCCTGTTCATCGACGAAATCCACCGCCTCTCGCACGCGGTCGAGGAGTACCTCTACTCGGCGATGGAAGATTTTCGAGTCGACTTTATGACCGGTTCAGGTGCCTTCGCAAAAAGCATCAACCTGCCCCTGCAGCCTTTCACGCTGATTGGCTCGACCACCCGTGCCGGCATGCTCAGCGCCCCGCTCCGCGAACGTTTCGGCCTCGCCTACCACCTCGACTTCTACTCGACCGACGAACTCGCCCGGGTTGTGGTCCGCTCCGCCGGAATCCTCGAAGTCGATGTCGACAAAAAGGGCGCGATGGAGATCGCCAAGCGGTCGCGCGGGACCCCCCGCATTTCGAACCGCCTGCTGCGCCGGGTCAGGGACTACGCCCAGGTACGCCACACCGGGGCCGTAAACACGAAAGTGGCATCGGAAGCGCTGGAGATCGAGGGCGTCGACGAACTCGGCCTCGACCGCCTCGACCGGCTGTATCTCACGACACTCTCAAAGAACTACCAGGGCGGCCCGGCCGGCATCCAGGCGCTGGCCGCAACCATCAACGAAGACCAGCAGACCCTCGAGGATGTCGTAGAGCCGTTCCTGCTAAAGATCGGGTTCATAGTCCGCACACCGCAGGGACGCCGGACCACCCCCGAAGGGTTCGAGCACATCGGCCTGCAACCCAGGCTCGACGGTCCCGCCGGCCAGGCAACCCTGCTCTAGAGCCGTCTGGCACACGTCCTCCCCCTTATCCCTTCTCATTCGGGGAGAAGGGGTTCTGTCAGTACTCAGCGCTTGCCGCGTGATCAGGACAACCTAAATACAGCCTGGGTCACGATATTTATGCAGCCAACTCGGTCATTAGGGCAGACCATCTTGCGGTGAAAATCTCT
>JASLNQ010000037.1 GCA_030745955.1 Dehalococcoidia bacterium
GACTTTACCCAAGGGTCGCGTAATCGTGACGGCTGGTGCTGGCGGTCGTACAGAACCAGTAGTTGCGCGAGGGCAGCGGTCGGCGGCACGTGATCGTGAGATTCCTCCGCTGCCATCGGGATGACGGTGGCGCGGCCCAGCCCCCGTTTCCATCCGATCCTCTATTCAACGGTTACGGTCTTGGCGAGGTTTCGCGGCTTATCTGGGTCTCTTCCCAGGGCGAGCGCGGTGCGGTAGGCCAGCATTTGCAGAGGGACGACGGTCAGGAACGGCTGGAGCAGCACGGGGCAGTCGGGTACGTGGATGACGTGATCGGCCAGGCGGCCTATCGTCTTGTCGCCTTCGGTAGCGATTGCTGCCACCTCGCCGCCGCGGGCCTTCACTTCGCTGATGTTCGAGAGCATTTTTTCGTACAGGTCGTTCCGGGGTGCGCAGACGACGGTTGCCATTTCAGGACCGAGCAGCGCATTCACGCCGTGCTTCATCTCACCCGCCGCGTAACCCTCGGCGTGGATGTAGGCGAGTTCTTTCATCTTGAGCGCGCCTTCGAGCGCGATTGGGAGCTGCGATCCCCTGCCGAGGTACAACAGGTCGGCAAACTCGGCGAGGCGTTTGGCGAGGGCGGTCATTTTGCCATCGATGCCCAGTACTGCCGCCACGAGTGAGGGCAGCGTGGCCAGTTGCTCGACGATTTTCCCGACCTGGCCGCTGTCGATGACGCCGCGGGAGCGTGCGAGGAATACGGCCAGTTCGAGCAGTGTTGTCATGCTTGCGATCAGCGTTTTGGTCGACGCGACACCGATTTCCTGTCCGGCCCTGATCGGCAGCGTGAAATCAGCTATTCTCGTTGCCTGCGAACCCTCCAACTCGAGCACGACCGCCTGTGGCGAGCCTGCCTGGTGTGCGTGTTCCATCGCGGCAAGGGTGTCGGCTGTCTCGCCCGACTGGGTCACGGCGACAACGAGCGTGGTGGGTGTGAGAACGGGTCGGCGGTACCGGAGTTCGGAGGAGTTTTCCGCGACGGCCGGGATCCGGGCCACAGACTCGATAACGGATGCGCCAAACATTGCGGCGTGGAGTGAGGTGCCCATCCCCGTGAGGACGACCCGATCGATCGAGTTGATTTGCCCTGGTGAGAGCGATATTTCGGGGAGGTTCAGCGTTCCCGCAGCGAAATCTGTCCGGCCCCTGAGCGCCCCCTGGATGGCGTCGGGTTGTTCGGCGATTTCCTTCGACATGAAGTGGGGGTGGTTGCCTTTTTTCGCGGCGTCGAAGTTACGGTTGGTCTTGACGGGTTCACGGTCGATTACCGTGCCGTCGACGTCGGAGAGCCGGATCACGCCGCATTCGATTTCAACAATCTCACCGGGTTCGATGTAGATCACTTCATCTGTGAACGGCAGCAGCGCGATTGTGTCGGACGCCATCACGCTGGCATTCTCGTTTTTTCCGACGACGATCCCGCCGGCGTTACCGACTCGGAGTCCGACGATAGTGTCGGGTTGCGTGGTCGAGAGGGCAACCACGGCGGTGTTGCCCTTGATTCGGCGTGCGGCGCTGACGACTGCATCGCGCAGGGTCGACCCGTTTGCGACGGCACGACCGACCAGGTGGGCGAGTATCTCGGTATCGGTGTCGGACTGGAACTCGATTCCGGCATCTATCAGTTCGTCCCTGAGTTCGAGAAAGTTCTCGATGATGCCGTTGTGGGCGATCGCCACCGTGCCATCGCCAGAGGTGTGTGGGTGAGCGTTTTTCTTGTTGACCTCGCCGTGGGTGGCCCAGCGGGTGTGGCCTATACCGACCACGCCCGAGAGCCGATCGTTTTCGACTGCCGTGGCAAGGTTTTCGAGGCTGGCCTTGTGATCGCCCCGTTTTACGGTCTGGAGCCCGCCGATGGCGTCAACGACGGCGATCCCTGCAGAGTCGTAGCCCCGGTATTCAACCGATCGGAGGCCATCGATGAGAAAGGGAACGGCGTTCTCGGTCCCTGCGTATGCAAATATTCCACACAACTAGACGTTTCCTCCTGTTGGCGAGGGTATGTAGTCGACAGTCTCGGTCAATTCCGTTTCATCCGGGCCGGGATACTCACCGCGCTTGCCCTCGGGGAGCATGCGTGAGATGCGGGCCATGATTTCCGTTGTAACGGCAGATGCCGTCTTTCTTGAGGGTCTCCCGGCTGCTCCCCGGGCGACGAAGGGTTTGCCTATCTTCAATTGTAGCGTGGCGGTGGGCTTCAGCACACGCAATGGGTTCCGCAGGCTTTCTGAGCCGGTAAGGGCGAATGGAACGACTGGTACGCCGGTTGATATTGCTATGTGGGCCAGCCCGGGCTGGCCGCGCAGCAGCCCGCCCGTCTTGCTGCGAGTTCCCTCGGGAAAGACGATCACAATCTTGCGTTCACTCTGTAGTTGCCGGGTGATCCAATTGAGGGCCCTGAGGTCGGCCCCCCGTCGGTCGACCGGGTAGGCACCGTACCCCCGCATGAGGAACGATGCGATCGGGAACTTGAACAGTTCTTTCTTCGCCAGGAACACCGGGGGGCGCGGCAGCGCGGTGGCTACGATGCCGGGGTCGAGGATTGACAGGTGGTTGGAGGCCACCAGCACGGGTCCGGAGTCGGGGATATTCTCGCGTCCTTCGATCTCGAAGTCAGAGAACCATTTGAGTGTGGTTTTGAACCCGAAATTGCAGGGCGGGAACAACCACTGGGCCATCAGATAACTTCCTCGGCTAATTCGATGAGCAGGTCGACCACCTGTTCGAGTGAAAGCTCGTCGGTATCAACCACCCGCGCATCGTCGGCTGGTTTCAGCGGTGAGTTTTCCCGGGAAGAGTCCAGGTGGTCCCGTTGCTCGATAGAACGCAGAATATCTTCCGGGTCGACTTCGGTGCCTTCTGCAACAAAGTCGCGATGTCGCCGAATTGCCCGTTCCCGGGCCGAGGCGGTCAGGTAGATCTTCAGTGGAGACCCGGGGAGAACGACTGTTCCGATGTCCCGCCCGACCATCACGATTTCGCCTTCGCCGCCGATTCTGCGTTGCTCGGCCACCAGGATTTCCCTGACTCCCCCGATGGCAGATACTGCCGAGGCTGAGGCATCTACCTCGATCGAGTGAAGAAACCGGGTGATGTCTTTGCCGTTTAGTGCGATCAGATTGTCGCCGTCATCGCCAGTGGCGACAGAGTATTCAGTGCGGCTCACGGCCATTGTCACGGCGTGGGAGTCGTTCACGTCGATCCCGCTTTGAATTGCGTACCAGGTTGCCGCACGGTACATCAGGCCGGTATCGAGAAACCTGAACCCGATCCGCGCCGCGAGCGCTTTACCGACGGTCGACTTGCCCGATCCTGCGGGGCCATCTATCGCAATGGTGGGTCGTGCTGAAGCTGAACCTGGCAATGTTCCTCCAATAAACTGAATCTGCGCACGGGTGATAATCACCCATATTTGACCACAGGTGCAGGGAATTCTCTCGGGGTACGATTGTCCCTGCTGCTAAAATCTCGGCCACTTAATATGCACGCGCTATAAATATTCCAGTAACGCGTGATCGGTACCATCGTGGAAACAGGCACGGTCGCGAGCCACCGTGCACATTCACCGTCAGTGGAGAATATTCCAAAATGAACGTACTAGACTGGGTGCTGATAGCAGTATTTGCGATTACCGCCCTCTGGGGTTACAAGACCGGCCTGGTGAGCGGTGTGCTCAATGTGATCGCGATTTACGTTGGCCTGTTCTTGAGCGGACTGTTCGCGGGCCGGGTCCTTTCTCTGTTCTGGGATGGCGTTGAGAACGAGGCGGTTTCGACCGCGATCGGCTACGTGATCATATTCGCGGCGGCGTTCATTGTTGCCAGCATTGTGGCGAACATTATCAAGAAAGCGCTGAAGATAACGCTGATGGGTTGGGTCGACGGCCTGGGTGGACTGGTTGTCGGACTGGTGGCCGGAGTGCTTGTAACCGGCGGTGTGATGACCGTGGCAGCGCGCTACACGTATGTGATTCCTGAAGACACCGGCGAGATGACTTCCGGTGGAATCAAGGACATGGTCCAGCAAGCCGCGGTCGGTTATGCCGAAGAAGGCGCCAGGGAACAGCTCGACGAGTGGCTCACGGAGTCGCAGGTCGTTCCTTCACTCATTGGCCTTCGCAGTTTCGTAATTGAATTCGCACCGGACGATTTCGGAGTGGCCCTCGATATCCTCGAGGAACGGATCGACGAAGTGGATGCTTAAAGGCCCGATTGGCGGAGGATTTTACGGACAGGGGCACGTAGAGTAGAGGCGGTCGACAGTAGCGGTCGCAAGTGGTAATCGGATGAGTGAGAGTACACGAGCGCCAGTACTGGTGCTCAATCAAAATTATCAGCCGCTCAACATCTGCGATATTCGCAGGGCGGTGAAACTCGTCGGTAAGGGCAAGGCCCAGTCGGTGCAGGACACTGGCGATTACATCTACACGGTGTCCGACATTTTCGAACGGCCCGACGTGATCAGGCTTGTCTACATGGTCAAGCGCCCGCTCCAGCGCCGAAAGATGTCCCGCAACGAGATCTTTGCCCGCGACAACCACTCGTGCCAGTACTGCGGCGCCCAGCCGCGGGACATGACGATCGACCACGTGCTGCCCCGCTGCGAGGGCGGTGAGCACACGTGGACCAACGTGGTGAGTGCCTGCAAGAAGTGCAATCACCGCAAGGCCGGCCGGACACCGCAACAGGCCGGTATGCGGCTGCAGAGCGCGCCCTACGAGCCGCGCCCGAACCCTTATTCGTTCCTGAAGGTGCAGTCGCTCAAGAAGACGTGGCTGCCGTTCGTGCCGTGGCTTGTGCCCGAGTCGAACCCGTCGAACAATTTCGTGCACGCGAGCGCCGCTGGCGACTAATCCGATCCCCCAGTCGGCCGGGATCGCTGCTCCCACGGCAACGTCCAGATGGTTATATTGTTGACGACTTCTTTAACCGGACCTCCTTTCACCACCGAAGCCGATGAATCAAGAGATTCGTTTCTGTACCGCCCCTGATGGAGTCCAAATCGCCTATTCACTGGTAGGCGATGGACCGCCGCTGGTAAAAGCTCCCAACTGGCTGACTCACCTCGAATTCGAATGGAGTAGCCCCGTGTGGAGCCACTGGTGGGAAGAACTGGCGAAAGACCACACGCTCGTGAGATTTGACCAGAGGGGCTCAGGGCTTTCCGAGCGAGACGTGCCAGAGCAGTCCTTTGATACCTGGGTCAGCGACCTGGGCACGGTAGTTGATCACGTCGGCCTCGATAAATTCGCACTGCTGGGCATATCGCAGGGTGGCGCCATAGCCATCACTTTTGCCGTTCGCAATCCCGACCGCGTAAGCCGCATGGTTCTCTACGGGGCGTACGGAAGGGGGCAGGCCAAGCGCGGAGGTCAACCCGAGGAAATCGAGGCGTTGCGGACACTCACACGGGTCGGTTGGGGGCGCAACGACCCCGCTTACCGGCAAATGTTCACATCACGATTCATGCCGGACGCCAATCTTGAGCAGATGCAGTGGTTCAATGACCTGCAGAAGGTGTCCACTTCGGGAGAGAATGCGGCGAAAGTGATGGCCGAAAGCGCTCAAATCGACGTGCTCCCGATACTTGGCGACGTTGCTGTGCCGACCCTGGTATTGCATGCCCGCGCCGACGCGCAGGTCCCGTTCGAGCAGGGCCGGCAACTCGCCGCCCTGATACCCGGCTCGCGATTTGTGCCACTGGAGGGCTCTAATCACCTGATACTCGCTATCGAGCCAGGGTGGGTGAGTGCGATCAGCGAAGTTCGGGCGTTTCTCGGCGCAGGTGGTTCCGGTGCGGGGGGACCGGCGACCGGAACGGTTTTGACCGAAGCAATACCTTTGCCCGTCGGCCTTACCCCGCGAGAAGGGGAAGTTCTGAAACTGATCGCCTCCGGTTTGAGCAACCGGGATATCGCAGGTGAGTTGTTCATCACTACGAATACCGTGGCCAACCACGTGAAAAACATTCTTTCCAAGACGGGCTCGGTCAATCGCACAGAGGCGGCCGCGTTCGCGGTCGACCACGGGCTTACCTAGAACTGATACGCGAGCTGCCTGATGACGATGGCCATTAGTGGCTATGGCCGGCATGGCCATGGCTATCTGGTTCCCTTCAGATGAACCACCAGAATTGGAGATGTGCCAGTAATTGCGGGGACCTAGATTTAGAGCATCGGTTCACAGGAATCGACCTGAATCAGCACCGGGGGATCCGCAAATGTCCATCGCCACGCCCGCAATGCCCGCTAAGCCCGGCACGTTTCGGGTCAAGGGCATCAACCACAAGGTAACATTCGCCGGGGTCACGATCCTGATGACATACCTGTTTGCCGGACTGCCGGTCCAGGTGGGTGTTCTCGCTCAGCTTGATCTGACGACTGCGGAGTCCAGCCGCTGGTTCTTCATCACCTGGATGACCACGGGCGTGTTCTCCTTCGGCCTCGCTCTATTCACCAGGCAGCCCGTCTCAGTAAACCTGTCGATCCCGGTGATGATCTTCCTGGCTGGAGCTGCCGGTGGATTTAGTCTGCCGCAGATACTTGGTGCGAATCTTGTCGTCGGGATGGTTGCCATCGGTCTTTCCGCACTAAAGCTGACTGAGGTATTTTCAAGATTGGTGCCGCCCCAGATCGCGCTGGCGGTATTCGCCGGCAGCATCCTGGCGTTCATGGTGAAAACCACCGGCCTTGCCGTAACCGACATCGCAGTATCCGGTCCCGTAATCGGTGGATACCTGCTCGGACTGACGGCAACAAGGAGTCAACTGGTCGGTGTAGCCGTGGCCGCCGCGGTCGGTTTCGTCAGCGCCGTGCTGGCCGGTGGTGCACCCGAGATCGGAAATTCGGTGGCGATGCCCGAGATGGGGTTTTCAGCGATCGAGTTCAGCCCGGTCGCCATCATCGCCCTGGGGATTCCCATCCTCGTCCTCACTGTGGGTGTCGCTAACATCCAGGCGCTGGCCTTGCTTCGTTCCGAAGGTTACAGAGTGAAAGCAGATTGTTACGGATTGGCAGCAGGCGCTACGACCGTGATGAATGCCCTGGGGGGCGGACAAGCGGCCGCGCTGGGTGGGACTGCGATGGCGGTGGCGTCTGATTCTTCCGCAGGACCGGCGGGATATCGTTTCTGGGCGATCGTCCTCTCATCGCTTCCAGTAGTGATGGTCGCACTAATCGCAGTTCCGGTGATCGCTATTGTCCAGGACCTGCCGCTTTCATTTACGCTATCGATAGGTGCCCTGGCCTTGTTGCCAACGTTCAGGGTCGTTGCACGAAAATCGGTGACAGGCCGAGTGAGGGGCGGAGCGGTCACAGCCCTGGTCGTTGCCGCTTTACCGTTCCAGGCGTTCGGCATGCCGATGGCCTTCTGGGCACTCCTGGCAGGAGCGGTCGTATCGGTGGCAATGGAGCACCGAACGGGCTTTAAGACAAGGCGACCGGGTGGTGCGGCGATTGAGCAGTCCGGTCAGAGCGGGACAGTTCGCCCGCCCGCCTAAACTCCGTCGATGATCCGGTTCAGCGTTTCGCTGGGGCACATGGCTGCTTCCATACGTTTGTCATCGGGCCGGTAATACCCGCCGAGGTCCTGGCCCGTTCCCTGGGCTTCTACCAGTTCCATCACGATTTTGTCTTCGTTTTCAGCGAGAGCTGTGGCAACCGGTCCGAACCGTTTCGCAAGCTCGGTATCGGAGCCCTGCTCGGCGAGGGCCTGAGCCCAGTAGAGCGTCAAGTAGAAAGTGCTCCCCCGATTATCGAGCTCGTGTACCTTCCTCGACGGAAGGCGGCCATTTTCAAGATAGCGGCCAGTTGCAGTGTCGAGCGCGTCGGCGAGGACGCTGGCTCCCCGGTTGTCGAACTGCTCACCCAGGTGCTCCAGTGAAGCGCCCAGCGCCATGTACTCGCCGAGCGAATCCCAGCGCAGATGACCCTCTTCCTCGAACTGCTGCATGTGTTTTGGCGCCGAACCACCCGCACCGGTCTCAAAGAGTCCGCCCCCGTTCAGGAGTGGCACGACTGAGAGCATGCGGGCGCTGGTGCCGATCTCGAGGATCGGGAAGAGGTCGGTCAGGTAGTCTCGCAGGACGTTTCCAGTTACCGATATCGTGTCCTGACCCCTGCGGATACGCTCCAGGGACAGCTTGATCGCCGCGACGGGTGGGAGAATCTTGATATCGAGACCATCGGTGTCGCTCGCGGCGAGGTATTTCTCAACCTTGCGAATGATCTCGGCGTCGTGGGCGCGGGCGCTGTCCAGCCAGAAGACTGCCGGAGTCTCGGTGGCCCGCGCGCGCCTTATCGCCAGGTTCACCCAGTCTTGGACCGGGACGTCTTTGGTCTGGCAGGCCCGCCATATGTCGCCCTGCTCCACGGCATGCTCGATGAGTGCGTTCCCCGCTGCGTCGACCACGCGGATGACGCCATCGGCTTCGGCTTCGAAGGTCTTGTCGTGTGAGCCGTATTCCTCGGCCTTCTGTGCCATCAGCCCCACGTTGGGCACGGTCCCCATAGCGGCGGGATCGAGCTGCCCGTTCTGCTGGCAGTCCCTGATGATGGCATCGTAGATACCGGCGTAGGTCGAGTCGGGGATGACGGCCTTGGTGTCCCGGAGTTTGCCTTCGCTGTTCCACATCTGCCCCGAGTCGCGGATCATTGGCGGCATCGAGGCGTCGATGATGACATCACTGGGCACGTGCAGGTTGGTGATGCCCCTGTCCGAGTCGACCATCGCAATACTGGGTCCGTTTGCGAAATCGGCCTCGATATCGGCGTTTAGCGGGCCTTTCGCGTCGTCCGGTAGGCCAGCGATTTTCGCCAGGAGATCGCCGAGTCCGTTGTTGGGGTCGGCGCCGAGCTCTTCTAGTTCCGCTGCGTGGTTGGCGAAGAGATTTGAGAAGTAGGCCCTGACGCCGTGCCCGAAGATGATGGGGTCTGACACCTTCATCATCGTGGCCTTCAGGTGAAGCGAGAACAGGACGTCCCGTTCCGCGGCGCCCTGAACCTGTTCGCGGAAGAAATCGACCAGGGCACGTTTGCTCATGAATGTGGCGTCAAGCACTTCGCCAGCGAGCAGCGGGAGCGATTCCATGAGTGCCGTCACCGTGCCATCGGCCGCAACGTGCTCGATTCGCGCCGTGGTTGCGGCTGGTAGGGTGCCCGACTTTTCGTTGTGGAAGAAGTCGCCTGTGGTCATGGTCGAGACGTGGGTTCCGGAGTTTTCGGGCCATGCGTTCATGACCGGTGGGTTCGCCAGGGCAAAGTCTTTTACTGCTTTCGGTGCCCTGCGGTCGGAGTTGCCCTGCCGCAGCACCGGGTTGACGGCGCTACCCATCGCCCGGTCGTAGCGTGCCCTGATGTCGCGTTCTTCATCGTTTGCCGGCTCGTCGGGGTACTCCGGAAGGCCGTACCCGTTGGCCTGCAGTTCGGCTATGCAGGCCTTCATCTGCGGGGTGGAGGCGCTGATGTTGGGGAGCTTGATGATGTTCGCTTCGGGCCTCTCGACCATACGGCCAAGTTCAGCCAGGTCGTCAGACACTTTTTGGCCGTCGTCCAGCAGGTCGGAGAACTGCGCGAGGACGCGGGCGGCGAGCGAGATGTCGCGGGTCTCTATCTGCACCCCTGTCGTGGCGGCATAGGCCCGCACGACGCGCAGGAATGCGTGGGTGGCGAGTGCCGGCGCTTCGTCGGTCCAAGTGTAGATGATGGAGGGGGAGTTGGTCATGGTGATTGTTGTCGAATTTACCGGGGGCTGCGCGGACGTGGGTATCAGAGCACGTGAGTATATGAAAAGGATACGTCGGCGGTAGTTGCACGGGCGGTTCCGGAGGCCGGTTGTGGGATCGTGTTTTGTGGCGAGCGCCTGGTGAGGGTGTTCGGCTTTTTCGCTGGCGCGGTGACCTCCCTACCTGTGGGCGTTTGCCGGGTGGCGACGGACCGGACCGGGGCTACCCGTCTTTGCCTTCGAGGTCGAGTGACGGTACTTTTACGGGGTCGACCCACGGCAGATCGAGCATGAGCACTTCGAGCGCCAGTTGCGGTGCCGCGTTGGCTTCGAGGGCCGTTCGAGCGCCTTGCACGGCTGTGACCGCTGCTGCTACCTGGTCGTTTTTCAGCTCACCGGCGATTTCTGAGAGCAGGTCGCTCCACTCGATGTTGGTGACATTCTCGGTGAGTTCGTGCCGCATCATCGCAACGTCCCGCCACCACTCGAGCCAGCGTTGCATTTCGGCAAGCACGGCGTCGCGGTCGCGCCAGAACTGGGTGCCGGTCTGGCGTGCGTACCTGAACCGCTCCTCAACGCTTGCAGTTACGATCCCCGCGAAGCGGAGCACCGCCTGGTTGTGGGCATCGATGATCGTGGGGTCGTTCAGGGCGTCGATCGCCCAGCCGGGGCAGCCCCGAGCCAGTCTCGACAGCGTGCGTGCCTGTTCCTCGTCGGCCCCGTATCGTTCGATGAGCTCGGTTTCGATCACCTTGGTGTCGACAGGCCTGAGCTCGATCACCTGGCAGCGGGATACGACCGTGGCGGGCAGCAACTCGGCCGTGGGTGCGGTGAGCACGATCAGCACGTCGTCCGAGGGTTCCTCGAGGGTCTTGAGGAGTGCGTTCGATGCGGCCTCGACCATGCGGTGGGCGCCGTCGAGTACGAACACTTTCCGGGCGCCCTCGAACGGCTTGGTGGCGGAGTGGCGGATCATTTGCTGAACGTGAAGGATCGAGATCGTCTGACGGCCCCTGGTTTCGCCTTCCTCACCGGGCCGCGGTGGGCGATTGTCTTTTTCGAGCTCGGTGTCCGGGTCGATCACCTCGACATCCGAGTGGATGCCCTTGCGAATTCGTTCGGCCTGGTGCGATGTCCGGAGGTCGATGTTCGGTGCCTCGCCAAACATATCGACAACTGGTTCGCTGTTGACCATGCAGGCCATGTCGACTGCGAGCGTGCGTTTGCCGACCTTCTCAGGGCCGGTGATGAGGTATGCGTGGGCGAGCCTGCCGGTTTCGGACGACCTCGACAGCAGGCGGGTCGCGCCGGGGTGCCCGAAAGTCGTCCAGCCGACGATTGGGGGGCGTGCCGCGCCGGTACTCGTGGCTTCGCCGGGGGCGGCTTCGGGCGTGGCCTCGTCCGGGGTTGTTGGGCCCGAGGGGGTGTCGGAGGAAACGGGGGTGGGGTCAGGCAAGGTCGAGACTCGAAGCGAGCAGGTCGGAGTAGGTTTCGCGCCTGCGGATCAGCCGGGCGTTTCCATCGTTGACAAGAACGACCGCCGGGCGGGTTTGCATGTTGTAGTTACTGGCCATTGACAGGCAGTATGCACCCGTTGCGGGAAGCGCAAGCAACTCGCCGATCTCAAGTTCTGGCAACTCGACGTCACGGGCAAGCATATCTCCCGATTCGCAGAACTTTCCGGCCACAGTAACGACCTGGCTCCGGGGCGCGACGGGCCGGTCGACGGGTACGACGGCATAGTCCGCCCCGTAGAGCGCCGGACGAATATTGTCGCCCATTCCGCCGTCGACCATCACATACGTGCGGACGCCCGGGATAGTCTTGATCCCACCGACCGTGTATACGGCGACGCCCGCACGGCCCACGATGGAACGGCCGGGTTCGACGATCAGTTCGGGTTCATCAAGGCCGTAGCTGTCGCAGCCCCTCCGGACTGCGGTCGCGATCTCACGCGCGTACTCGGACATCGGGGGCGGCAGGGTGCCGGTCATGTAGCCGATGGCGTATCCGCCGCCGGGGCTGAAGCGTTTCAGCTCGAGTCCGTACTTGTCGCGCATGCTTGCTGCGAACTGCAGCACGTAGTCGATCGCTTCCGAGTAGGGTTCGAGTTCGAAAATGGGGGATCCCAGGTGGAAGTGGAGACCCTCTACCTGCAGCGATTCTTTCGCCAGTGCTCGTTCGACCGCGACTTCAGCGTCACCGGTTTCGATGGAGAACCCGAACTTGGAATCGAGGATGCCGGTAGAGGTGAGCAGGTGCGTGTGCGGGTCGACACTGGGCGAGAGCCTGAGCAGTACCTCCTGGCGAACACCCTGCCCGGCGGCAACTTCGCTGAGGAGATCGATTTCGTGGAACGAGTCGATGGTGACGGTGCCAACACCGTATCGAATAGCCTCTTCGAGTTCCTCACGGCCCTTGTTGTTGCCGTGGAAATTGAGCCGTTCAGCAGGGAAGCCCGCTGCGATTGCCACCGCCAACTCACCGCCGGTCACGACGTCCATGTCGAGACCTTCTTCGGCGATGATCCCGGCGATGGCCGGGTTGGCGAAGGCCTTTGAGGAGTATTCGACTTGTGTGCGCGGGTACTCGTCCGTGAAGCTTCCTACGAAATCGCGGCACATGCCCCGCAGGGTGGCTTCGTCATAGATATAGAGCGGGCTGCCGTACTCCTCGACCAGTTCCCGCACGTCGCATCCCCCGATGGCCAGGCCGCCGCCATCGCCCAGGCTGGCGGTCACCGGGAGGAGTTCTGATTCTGGAATATTGCTCATGCGGGATTTCTGGACCGGGGAGCGGCCTTGCTTGATGCGTTTGTGGACGGAATCGGTCGCAGAGATGGACGATTGCTGTCCGGGTAGGTACCGGACTAGAAATATTGTCGTGCCAGCGCTCCGACACGTCAATTTGGGTGGCAGTCTTTTGCGTGGCGAATATTTCGACGCCCGATCCGGCGCTCGTGTATCTTCCCGGACAATCGAATGGACAAAACTAATGCCCGTTTGTCATTGCCCGTAGCCGTCTTTCTGCCTGTTGGTATGGCAGTATCCGTTTGCTATGAGTGATAAACCTGTACGCCTGACAGAACTGGCAACCTGCGCCGGTTGAGCCGGGAAGCTCAGCCAGAGCGAACTTGCCCTTGTTTTAGGCAAGCTGCCAACGCCGTCCATCACTGATCCAAACGTGCTGGTCGGGCTCGAGACCGGAGATGACGCAGCCATTTACCGGGTGAACGAACGCGTCGCTCTCGTTCTCACGCTCGATTTCTTCGCACCTATCGTCGATGACCCGTTTGA
>JASLNQ010000380.1 GCA_030745955.1 Dehalococcoidia bacterium
GCGCATGTCGATCTGTGTGTTTTCGATAGCCGTGAGATTGAGCCCGAACTCGTTCACCCGGTTCTTGAGGGAAACGAGGTCGACCAGTTCCCACCTGCCGTTCTTGACCGGCACCGGCGGAGTGTTCAACACCACGTCCTGGATACCGAGCTGAGCCATGAACCGGAGCGCTTCAGTATTGGTAGAGCCGTTGAGTCCCATTCCGATCCTCATGACCCAACTCCTTCCCCGCTGGCGCCCGAACTTGCGCCCGTACTCGCCCCAACGGAACCGCCGTACTCAACTTCCTTCTTCACTGATTCGATCACCCCGGCGATATAGCCCTGGGCGAACAGCCGTGAGCGGTAGCCGCCAAGATTTCCGGGGAAGTCGGCGTCGTCGACCATCAGCGGACAGTGGTCGTCGATGAAGTTGCCGGTAAAGCCGGCGTCGCGATACGTACGCATCGCCCGTTTCATATCGACATAGCCGGTGTTGATGAATTCCTCGTTGAACGCCGGGGCCTTGCCGCTGACGTTGCGGAAGTGGACGTACATGATCTTGTTGCGAGTGCCGAAGTATTCGATCATCTCGTAGATGTCTTCACGCGGCATTTCCGAAAAGGTGCCCTGGCAGAACTCGATCGCGTTGTAGTCGGAGTCGACCACTTCCACCAGCCGCTTGAACGCCGCGAAGCTCCGGAAGAGTCCGGGTACGCCGCCACGCTGCGGCACCGGCGGGTCCTCGGGGTGAATCCCGCATAACATGCCAACCTCTTCGGCCACCGGGGTTACCGCCCTGATCCAGTATTCAAGGGCATCCCACATGGTGTCTTCATCCATGTCCTCACCGAAAGTCGACGGGCGTCGGTCATTCTCCCAGTCGTACTGGTAGCCGGTGCCCATGGCGCCGCCACGGATAATCGTCGGCTGCGCCCTGCCCCAGCTGTTGGGCATCCAGTTGTAGCCGTAAATCGGGATGCCGGCACGGCCCATGTCGCGGACCTGGATCAGCAGGTCGTCGATCAGTTCGTCCTGCTTCGGGCCGCCGAAGATCACGTCGTGATAGTTGATATCGGGCGAGAAGCCACCCTCGATGGCGGCGAGCTTCAGTCCGTACGATTCGATGCGCATTCTGAGCGCTACGTACTCGTGGTACTTCATGTGCCGGGTGCCGGGCCCGCCGTAAACCAGGATGTTCCTGATGCCGTACTGGACAGCCGTTTGTAGGACCTCTTCGCCGCCCTGCCCGTGAATCGCAACCATCGGTTCCATTTTTTGGATTCCTCGTATCGTTTAACCCTGGGAACTCACACCGGTGGCAGCGGCGCGCTGCCTGCAGTCCTCAGAACCGGGAATGTAGCACGCCGCCCATACAACCGGGTGCCAGAATCAAGCCGTTGCAGGAAATGTCACGAAAATTACCCGTGGAGAGTTCTGTGGAGAGCGTTGAGGGCCTGCTGCCTGAACGGCCCACGGGCGCCAACTGTCATGCTGGCAACGCGTGCCGACCGGAGCGGCGGGAACCGGGGCAGGGACGCGCTGGAACTACAGACTCCGCGACACCGCTCCGAACCCCTCCGCAACATCCTGCCTACCCACCGGGTGAGTAGTCGGGGTTCACCGCAATAACGGCGAAGGTGACGCCCTGCGGATCTTTCAGGATTGAAAATCGGCCGGGTGGGATGTCTATTGGCGGCACGATCACGGAACCGCCCGTCGAGGCGGCCCTTGCGTAGGCTGCATCACAGTCATCGACTGCAAAATAAACCAGCCATGGCGAACCCGTCTCGGGCACACCTTCCATGCGCTGCACAACGCCGGCGACCGGGTCCCCATCGACCATCACCATGGAGTAGTCGCCGAAATCGGGCGCAGGGACGAGCGTGGCGCCAGGCACTGCCTCGAGAAAGGCCCTCGACTTATCGGCGTCGGCAGACGTGAGTTCGTTACAGGAAATGGCACCATGCTCGCCAACGAGGCGGGCGGGAGCGTCGCCCTTCGCCTGCCACATCGCAAACACCGCTCCGGTCGGATCGCCGACAACCGACATCCGGCCGGCGTCCATCACATCGAACGGCTCAACTATCACCATGCCGCCAGCTGGCCCGACCCTGGCGGTGGTGGCGTCTGGTCGGCTTCCCAACCAAAAAGACCGGTGTAAAAAGTTTCAGCCCCCGAAACATCTGTCGTTGCGAGGTCGACCCACGAAGGTGTCCCATGGGCATAGTCTGTCCGTTCGGGCATTATTTCGCCTCCGTACTTTGTATCCAGATCTAGTTTCTGGCACCGTGCACCGGGTTATCGGAACGACATCTTATCGATATTGCGGTTGAACCAGGAACCGGCGTGTCGATCTCCCCCGATTGACCCCGACGACTGTTATCGTTTCTGACCCTAAATGACACCCACACCGG
>JASLNQ010000381.1 GCA_030745955.1 Dehalococcoidia bacterium
CACCGGTACCAACCCTACCAACCTTCGAGGTGCCAGCCATGGCACCAACTGGCCCGGCCGCCGACGTGTCGATGAAAATCTCACAACTCCGCGCACGACAATCTCGCAACAAATGGAAACTCCTGAGTATCATTCAGCACACAACACCGTCGGTCACCGGCACCCACGACAAACGGTCGATCGATCAAGAGCCAGGATTCGATGCAGAAAGTTTTCATAACGGGCGGCGCAGGCTTCATAGGTTCGCGCGTGGTGCGCGAGTTCCTCGCCGCCGACTTCGATGTGACGGTCTTCGATTCGTTCAAACAATACGTCGCGCCCGATCCCAGGGCTGAGCCGGTCAACCTCCTCGCCCGCCTGGCCGATATTTCCGACGATATCTCCCTCGTTACTGGCGATACGTTGAACAAGGATTTTCTCCGCCGGACACTCAACAGCACACGGCCCGATGTGATCGTTCACATGGCGGCCCTGCCACTCGCCAACGTGGCGATAGAACAGACCGAGGAAGCCTTCGACTCGATCCTCTCCAGCACCGTGAATATCCTCGAGGTCGTGCGGGACTTCGATCACGAGTGCCCGGTCATATACACCTCCTCAAGCATGGTCTACGGCGACTTCCAGACACCGAGTGTCACCGAGACCGCACCGAAGGACCCCAAGGACATATACGGGTCGATAAAGCTCGCCGGGGAGATCATCAGCTCCGGCTACCGCAAGCGCTACGGGATCGACGTGCGCACCGTCCGCCCCACGGCCGTTTACGGTCCCGGCGATGCAAACCAGCGCGTCCTGTACAAGTTCATCACCCGTGCGCTCCGCGGCGAGGCGTTGAGGGTCGATGGCGATGGCAGCATGGCGCTGGACTTCACCTATGTCGACGACACGGCGAACGGCATCTTCAGGGTCGCCACGATCGACGCTGCGAAAGGCGAAACGTTCAACATCGCCCGCGGAAAATCGGAAACGCTGTCGGCCGCGGTATCGATAATCAGCGAAACGATCGGCGATGTGGAAGTCGAGTACGGCGATGTCCCCGACCACGTCCCGAACCGCGGCACACTCGATGTAACGAAGGCCCGGGAGCTGATCGGGTTCGATCCCCAGTACGATCTCGGACGCGCACTCCCCACCTACATCGAACACCTGCGGCACAACCCGTTCTAGCAGGTATCGGACGCCCTAAATGAACATCCCATTCATGCGGCTGGACCGCCAGTTCGAGCAACACAGGGAAGCGATACTGGCACTGTGTGAACGGGTGTTTTCGCACGGCCGGGTGCTCCAGGGCCCAGAGGTAGCGGCACTCGAAGATCAGCTCTGCGGCATCATGGGCACGAACCGCGCAGTTGCCGTTGGCTCGGCCACCGACGCTCTCTTTTTCACACTGGTCGCGGCCGGCATCAACGCCGGTGACCGGGTTGCCCTGCCATCGATGACATTCGTCGCGACCGCTTCACCCGTGATCCGCGCCGGTGCCGTCCCGGTGTTCGTCGATGCTGGGGACGATTTCCAGCCTGACATTGGCCAGACGATCGAGCTGGTGGAGTCGAGGTCGGTCGATGCAGTTGTCACCGCCCATCTGTACGGCCAGCTCTTCGACATCGCCCCGCTGGCAACCGCCTGCCTCGCAAACGGTGTGGTGCTCATCGAAGATGCGGCCCAGGCGCTGGGTGCGACCTTCGACGGCTCCGCTCCCGGCGAGCAGTCGCTTGCGGCGACGCTAAGCTTCGATCCCATGAAGGTCGCGGGGGCATTCGGCAGCGGGGGTGCAATCGTCACGAATTACCCCGACGTCGCCGACAGGGTCCGTGGGCTCCGGTACCACGGACGGGACGAATCGCGGGTCTACCGGGAACTCGGCTACAACTCGCAGATCGCCTCTGTCCAGGCCGCAATCGTGGGCTTCAAGCTCGATCACATGGACGAGTGGACGGAACGCCGCCGGCAGATTGCGGACCGCTACACCGCGGTCCTCGACGAGATAGCGCCGGGCGTCTCCCCACGCGAAATCCCCGGCGGCCGCCACGCTTATCACAAGTACGTCATGACCGTGGGCCGCGGGCGGGACCGTCTCGTCGAACAACTGTCCGACGCGGGAATCGGGACGATGGTCCATTACGCATCGCCGCTGCACCTGGAACCGGTGTTCGCGAGGTACATAGAACCCGGCCAGCAGTTCCCCGAGGCCGAACGGCTATCGCGTGAGGCCCTGTCGCTCCCGATATACCCCGAACTCGAAGACTCAGAAGTCGACTACGTTTGCGAGCAACTGACGAAATTCGAGTGGTGATCAACCGCTCCACGCACCCCAGGTAACAGCGATAATAAGCAACCAGGCAATCGGTACCCGGTGCAATCGATCAGCACAATCTC
>JASLNQ010000382.1 GCA_030745955.1 Dehalococcoidia bacterium
GGCCAGTTCCACGTGAGTATTGGAGCCGGGTGGCGGGAGGACAGATTCAATGAATGTGCATGAACTTGAACTCCAGCCAAACGCGCCCGATTCAGAAGTCCCCTCTGACCTGTCGACACGAATAGCCTCATAGAGCCTATGTTGAGACGTGCGGCAGATTTCCCCGGGCACTTCGAGGAACACCCACGTTGAACGACTATTCGCAACATGCCGGTCCAGACACCGGCCAGGACCCCGATAACCGGGGCGACCAGTACGCAAATCTTGTCCAGTACGGCCTGACCGGTCCCGTGAGGGACGGCTTCGCCCGCCTTATTTCGCGCGATCCTGAACTCGTACCCGGCAGGGTCGCCAGGATCGATGGAATCACGACGCTCGTACATGCCAACACCCGGGATTTTCATGCGGTCAGCACGTTCGCTACGATCGCGCCCGGCCCGGACGAAGACGAACCGGAAATCGAACCGGCCCAGCCGACGGTAGGTGACTGGGTGCTGGTCAGGCCCGGCCCGGCGAATGACCCCGACACGATCGAGCTTGTGCTGCCCCGCACGTCGCTGCTCGTGCGCAAACGGGTGATGCGGGGGAAGGAGCAGGGCAACGATCAGCTGCTCGTATCGAACGTAGACAGCGTATTTATCGTCCAGACCGTCACATATTTCAACGTGACCCGGCTCGAACGTGAGATCGCCCTCGTGTGGGGCAGTGGCTCCACCCCGGTCGTCGTGCTCTCAAAGACCGACCTGCTTGAAGACGCGGCAGGTGTCGAAGAGGCCGATCCTGCCGAACAGGATGAACAGGATGAACAGGCCGAAATGGCCGAGATAGTTGCGCAGGCCGAATCGGTCGCACCGGGGATAGAGGTTTTTGCAGTCAGCGGGATGACGGGGCAGGGCACCGATTCGCTTCTGCGCTTCACCACGGTGGGTAAGACCGTTGTCTTCATCGGGGCGTCCGGCGTCGGTAAGTCGACGCTTGTGAACCAGCTAGCGGGCGAAGAGGTGATGGACACCGGGGAGATCAGGGAATCGGATGCCCGCGGACGCCATACCACGGTCACACGGCAGCTGTTGCCGTTGCCCGGCGGCGGCGTGCTTATCGACACGCCAGGAATTCGCACTATCGGGCTGGTCTCCGGCAGCGAAGACGCCCTGGCTAAAACCTTCTCCGAGATCGAAGACTTTGTCGGCGAGTGCAGGTTCCGGGATTGCCGTCACGGGGCCGAGCCCGGTTGTGCAATTGCCGAAGCGATTGCCGACGGCAGGCTACTCCAGTCGCGTTTCGACTCATACCGGCGGATGCTGCGCGAGCTCCAGCACGAGGAGACCAAGAACGACCCTACCGCCAGGACCGATCACCAGAAACGGATGCGCATCATCGCCAGATCGTCGCGTCAACGGAACCGATTTCAAAAGCGGAATGCGTCCAGTTAGCGACGGGCCGTAAGCCCGGGTTTTCGTGTGCCACTACCGATTTGTTGTGTACCCTTCAACGGTGGTTTTCTACAACCCAGGTTGGAATTCGGCCGGACCCCCGTTATTCACGTCAGTTGCGAGTGGATTGTCCCCGCAGGAGTGCAGATTTGATTAGTGAAGTGACCATGCCTTCGATGGGTGCCGACATGACCGAGGGCACCATTGTGAAGTGGCTGAAGGCCGAGGGCGACGAGGTTAGCCGGGGGGACAAGCTGGCCGAGGTCGAGACCGACAAGACCGTGGTCGAGATGGAGGCGTATTCCGAAGGCCTGCTCCGCAAGGTCGTTGTGGGGGAAGGCTCGCTCGTCCAGGTGGGGACGGTCATCGCATTTATCGGTGACGCCGACGACGAGGTTCCGGATGTCGCGGCTGCCGCGGCCCCCGCCGCGGCACCTGCAGAAGCTGAAGCTGCGGCAGCCCCGGCCCCTGCACCAGCATCGGCGCCCGCTCAGGTTCAGCAGGCTGTTCCTGCGCCTCCGGCCCCGGCACCTGCCGCTGCCGCTGCAGGTTCACGGGTGAAGGCATCGCCCATCGCACGCAAGCTGGCTGAAGAGAAGGGCATCGATCTCGTTACCGTGCCCGGCACAGGCCCGGGCGGACGGATTACGAAGTCAGATGTTGAGAATTTCACGCCTTCACCCGGGTTTGCCGCCTCCGGTGGCCGCCCGTCGGTTACGCTTGACGGCTCCGACACCCCACTTACGTCCATGCGGCAGGCCATCGCCCGCGTGACGGTCCGCTCGAAGACGGACGCGCCGCACTACTACGTGACGCACGAGATCGACATGACGGCGGCGATCGCGTTCCGGCAACAGCTAAACGAAGCCCTCGCCGAGAACAGCGACCGGGTCTCTGTCAACGATCTGATCGTGAA
>JASLNQ010000383.1 GCA_030745955.1 Dehalococcoidia bacterium
TTCTACCTGATGCTTTCCAAACTGACCGAGCGCGGTCGCGATCGGGTACAGCACGACCCCGACCGCATTACACAGGTCAACCTCGAGATCGAGGACCAGGGGTGTCGTGTGGTCTCGCAGTACGCACTGCTCGGTCGCTACGATTTCGCGACGATGATCGAAGCCCCCGACAACGCCCACATGAGCCGGCTTGCAGTCGATCTCGGCGCCCGTGGGACCATAGAAACCGAATCACTTCCGGCCGAGCCTATCGACAATTTCATAGAGACGATGAAGGAAGAGTAGATCGAACACGATTGGGCTAAATCCCCTCTCTCTGCGCCCTGGCATGCCCCGCGGAGCTGCGACGCGCGACAAAGTGTGCTCGCACGCCCGGAGCTAATTGTGGGCCAGGGTGTGGGTGATTGCCGCAAGCAAATTCAACCCGTCAACATCCCCGATCCCCCCTTAAATCCCTCCCTGCCAGGAAGGGAGGATGCGGACTCCGCGCCACGCACAGCCACCTACCCAGACAGGGCAGACCAGGAAGACACGACATGACATCGGACCGGGAACTCGGTTTTACACCCACCCACAGGCTTCGCGAGATGATCGGCTCGAAAGAGATTTCACCCGTCGAGCTAACGGAATCTCACCTCCGGCGGGCCGACGAACTGGACCCGCAGCTTGGAATCTTCATCACCCGCATCTCCGACCAGGCCGTGGACGTTGCCCGCGAGGCCGAGGCAGCGGTGATGCGTGGCGATGAGCTCGGTCCCCTTCACGGAATTCCCGTACCCGTCAAAGACACCGAGGCGATGGCCGGGGTTATCTGGACACACGGTTCTCTGCCCCACAAGGATTCAGTCGCTGAAGCCGACTCGATACCCGTGGCCCGCATCAGGGCCGCCGGAGCGGTCATCACAGGCAAAACCAACACCCCCGAAAACGGGTTCGCTGGCACCACCGAAAACAGGCTGGGCCCGCCGGCGCGCAACCCCTGGGACCCGGAACGGACACCTGGCGGGTCTTCCGGCGGTTCGGCAGCAGCAGTTGCGGCAGGGCTTTCCAGCTACGCACCGGGTGGTGACGGGGGTGGTTCGATACGCATCCCGGCTGCGTTTTCCGGGGTCTACGGAATCAAGGCGACGCAGGGAAGGGTGGTGCGTGCTGCAGTCGGACGGAGCGGTCACAGCATCATGAACAACGCCACCTCAGGCCCGCTTGCCCGCACGGTCCGTGACGCCGCGGTTGCCCTGGCGGTCGGTTCCGGCTATCACCCCGATGGACAGTACGACACGCTCACCGATGCCGTTCCCGATTACCTGGGCGCGCTCAAGAGAGGCGTCAAGGGACTCAAAATCGGCTGGACCCCCGACATGGGCGGCAACCCGGTAGATCTCGAGGTAGTCCGGGTTGCCGAGAACGCAGCAAAGGCCTTTGAAGAGCTCGGAGCAACTGTCGAGACCGTGGATTTCAACCCGTCGAGCTACGAGGAGGTTTTCTGGACCTTCTTCGACTATTTCACTATCAAAGGCCTCCACGAAGCGCGCCACGACTGGACTCACAACAGGGACCAGCTAACCGATTACTTTGGCGAGTATATGGACCGTGCAAACACACTTTCAGCCGACAGGATGTGGCAGCTACTCGGTAACATAGGCTGGTACCGGAAGTATGTGAACGAGTTTTTTCGCGACTATGACCTGCTGCTCTCACCCACCCTTGCGTGTCCGGCGTTCAAGATCGGCGAGGAACCCGAAGTCATCGGCGGCATGCGGGTGCCACACCGGCTGTGGGGATTCACTCCTTTCACCTACCTGTTCAACCTCACGGGCAACCCGGCAGCATCGGCTCCGGCGGGCTTTTCTTCGTCTGGTCTGCCGATCGGCCTGCACATTATCGGTGGCATGAAAGACGAGGTCACGGTGCTGGCTGCTTCAGCCGCGCTGGAGGAAGCCCGCCCCTGGGCCGACAGGCACCCGCCTGTCAGCTAACAATCCATGGCGTCCTCACGTCGGTAACGAGAGAATTATTAGTGACAGGCACCACTGGTTAGCACGAGGCGGTCGCCGTCACCTTTTCCCAGGCAGGGAGAGGGTGAATCTTCGCGATGAGTTCACTGAGCTTGATGCACGAATTCCACGTAGTACAAAAATGCGCCATCAGAAATGTGCTGATCGTGCTGTTGCCCCTGCTGGTGGTCTTGCTGGCCGCTTGTGGAAACGACGCGAGTCCGGCGAGCACGAACTCCCTGGACGTCACCCCACCGAATGCCGGTGAAGCGGTAACCACGCCCGCAGAACCAACTGCGGTCCCGACCCCCGAACCCACGAACACGCCGATGAAAGAAGTCGCAACAACCG
>JASLNQ010000384.1 GCA_030745955.1 Dehalococcoidia bacterium
CGGCACCCGAGGCAATCATGCCCAGGTGGGCCGTCGGACTAACATAGCGAGTGGTACAGGTTCTGGGGGCAGGTCAACAGCGCCTTTGCTGTTTCCCGGCGACCCGTGGCCGTTTTCCCTGTGGAGGCCTGGTGAGAGAGTCAAAACGGCGGGGAAACACAGGCCGTCGCGGAGTCTGAATCTCGCGAAATGCGGGCCTTAGCGGGTGTCGCGGTGCCCTGGGCAGCGGTGGCTGCAACGGCGTTGACCGGCAACCGCTTGCCGGTTTGGCCGCATGTCCGGCTATCGTGGTGTTCGAGCGCAGGGCTGGCGGGTGTTGGTGGCACGTTCATATCGAGGGCCGCAAACGATGCCGGAATACCGTACTCGTACTCTCATGCAACCCTCACGCCGCTCGCACACCTCCCTCACGGGCGCGGCCTTACCTTTTTTCTGACCGGGGCGATGCTCCCCGGGGCGCTGGGAGACGCCGGGTCGAGAATAAGACACGGGCCCCCTTGAGAGTCCCAGAAACTGGACATTTGACTGGATGGGAGGCTGGCTCGTCTGTCGCGTATGTGACCGTTCCCAGGCAAGCGTCTGTTTGCCGAGAGCCCAGAAGGAGTACACGTCGTGAGTGAAATCGTCCGGGTGGCCGAAACACCGTGATGCAACGGGCCCCAATCTTCCCCGAACCTATCCCTGTCCCCGGCGTTGTCCACATCAAGAGTGAACACTGCAAGGGCTGTGAGTTGTGCATCGATTACTGCCCAACCAAGATCCTCGCGCTGTCCGAGGATTTCAACCCCAAGGGCTACCACTACCCGGTAGTGATCGGTGAGAACTGCATAAATTGCCAGGCCTGTTACACGATTTGCCCGGAATTCGCGATTTTTGCGACCCCAGGAACGAGTGCTGATTGAACTACCCCGGAACCCTGACCACCCAGTGAGTGCATTGGAACTATGACGTCTGACATATTGACCGGCCGACATTTCATGCTAGGTGACCTTGCGATTGCCGAAGGCGCTATCGCCGCGGGCTGCCGGTATTTTGGCGGGTATCCCATCACTCCGTCGACCGAGACCGCCGAGCGCATGGCTGTGCGCCTGCCGCAGATCGGCGGGACGTACATGCAGATGGAGGACGAACTCGCTTCGATCGCCTCCGTGCTCGGTGCCGCGTGGGGTGGTCAGAAGGCGATGACCGCGACTTCGGGACCGGGTTTTTCGCTGATGATGGAAAACCTGGGGCTTGGGATCATCACCGAAACCCCGTCGGTTATATGCAATGTGCAGCGTGGTGGGCCGTCGACCGGTCTGCCAACGTTCGTCGCACAGGGTGACATGATGCAGGCCAAGTGGGGCTCGCACGGCGACTACGAAATCATCGCTCTCGTGCCGTGGTCCGTGCAGGAGTGTTTCGATCTCACTATCAAGGCATTCAACCTGTCGGAGAAGTACCGTACGCCCGTGCTGCTGATGACCGACGCCGAAGTTGGTCACCTGACCGAGCGCCTGGTGATTCCCGAGCAGGACGAAATCGAAATCTGGGACCGCAAGGGCCCGACGAAGCCGCCTGGTGAGTACAAGACGTTTGAGCCTGACGATGACCTTATCCCCCCGATGGCACCTACGGGCGAGGGTTACCGCGTTTTCTGCGAGAGCCTCACCCACGATGAGCGGGGCTACCCGGACCTGACGGTCGATGGGCAGGAAAAGCTCCAGGCACGCCTGGTTGCCAAGATCCGCCAGAACCGTTTCGACATCTACGACCACATCGAGACGGATGTCGATGACGCCGAGGTGGTCGTGATCAGTTACGGCATTTCGTCGCGCATCGCCGTCCGTGCGATAGAGCTGGCAAAGGAGCGCGGGATCAAGGTAGGGCACATGCGGTTGCGAACCGTATGGCCCTTCCCCCTGGAGCGCGTGCGGGAGATCACCAAGAAGGTACGTGGCGTGGTGGTGCCGGAGATCAACCTGGGGCAGATCGTTCGAGAAGTGCAGCGCGTCGCAGTCCCCGAATGCGGCGTCATGCTGGTTGCTCACGCAGGCGGTGATATCCACGAGCCTGAAGAGATTCTCGAGGGGATCGTCAAGACATATGAAGGAAAAGCGCCAACACAGGGCGAACTGGTAACTGCGTGATACAGCGCTAAAACCGGAGGTAGTGGAATGGCACGAATAGGAGTTTTCGTCTGTCACTGCGGTGAAAACATCGCCCGAAAGGTCGATGTCGAGAAGGTCGTCGCCTCGGCAAAACGCCTTCCCGGCGTCGTGATGACGGAGAATTACCCCTATATGTGCTCGGCGCCCGGACAGCGCCGCATCCAGGAAGCGATCGAGGAAAACGACCTCACC
>JASLNQ010000385.1 GCA_030745955.1 Dehalococcoidia bacterium
ACCTTGACGAGTTCGAGTTCCGGTTCAACAACCGGAACAACCCGTATATTTTCCGGGACGCACTCAAGGAACTTATGGGCGCTCCTCGTCTGACGTGGGCGGAATTGACGAGTCATCCGTCGCGGGCGAATTAGCCGCAGCTTCCAGCAAGACAGAAATAGTGTTATATGCTGCGGCGGCGTTGCTTAGTCGCTCCAAAAAACGTTCCTGTGTACAAGTCTCGTCACGGGCTATCCGGCACTCAACGCCAATTTGCTCTGGGTATTTTTGCAGGTCATAAGCAACCCCGAGCGCCAAAAGAGCTAGTTTGCACTCTTTCAACAGTTCGTTGGTTGCGGAATTGCTGAGTGATCTTAGTTTCGCTTGATCGCTAGTGGAGATGCTCCACACTCCTCCAATCAGGAGGAACTCGGGCACTGTGTGTGGGCGAATAATTGTGTATCGTCTACGCTTCTGGTCTTCGGCAGAAAACTGCATAGTGGCTGCCTGGGTATTTATGGTTCGAGTTGCGTAATCTTCCTTATCCAACCACTTGCGAAGTACGGACTCAACATACGCATCGCTGCGGCCCGAAAAACCTCTCGTTCGAGTAAGACTGCGCAACCTATCAACGATCACGAATACCGCTGCTGCCATTGCCCCGAATACGACGACAGCGAGGGGGCTAAAACCGTCTCGCACGACCTCCCATGCATCACGCCACCGCCGATGAGGGCTGGCAAAATAAACGGACGAACAATGCCGTCCCAGAGTACGTCGGGAATAAATCGTTTGAATGACATGCCCGCGATTCTACACCAGCGGATTCAACTACATAATTAGTTTTCTTTTGGGATTATTTCGGGGATTTGATGAGGGCGAATTCACAGAGATAGTCGACGAAATCCAAAGTTACGCCGGCTCGCGAATTGAAAAAGTTTGTGAGTAAGAAAACGGTGTTTTCGTTTCGACCCCACTCAATTCGCTTATCCAGTGCCGGTTCGAAATTGACGAAATCGAACACTTTGCGGTGTTTGTCTCTGAATGAACTTCCATAGCAGATCACAAGTGCTGGTTTCGGATTGGCTGAGAAGTAGGCGTCAGTTAGCAACTTCGCGCGCACCGGAAATATTTCGGCGCGATATTTCTCCTGAGTTCCGAAAAGGTCTTCGTAAGGCCAATCATTGATCCCTTTTTTCGGCATGGGAAAAATCTCAGTGAGATACGTTTCTCCATGCGGTCGACCCAGGTAATTGTTTTGGTAATCACGGGCGAAATCAGGATCTCTCCAGTTCGTATTACGGTTTACCCGCCCTACAATCGCCGACATCAACCGCCAGGTCGATGTCGTTAGTTTCGTCATGTCATGCGACTCGAAGTTTCTGTGGGATTCAGCCAGATCTTCCAGCGACCTAAACCTGTCGGCTCGAATCTGAAGATCCTCAATGTCGCTACTTCCCCCTTCTTCCATACCGACAAACCAGAATCGACCGCTCGGGTTTCCGTAGCCACGAAAAGCGAGCAACTTCTTGATTTGTGCAGCTGTCAGCTCAGGCATCGCCCTTCCCCACCCCGGGTCCCTCGGCTCCGAAGACTCCGCTCGGGACGCGTTGCACGCCACACCTTATCCCCCAATCGTCCACTCCACGTTCAACCTGTCGGCCATCTCCTTGAAGTAGCCAACCGTGTGGCGGGGCAGGGGAATGCCGGTTTCCGAGCGCTTCTTCACGTACTCCGTATCCGGGTAGCCGGGGTAAAGCACCTCGCCCGCGGCGTTCGGCGCAGGTTCCTGCGCACGGTAGGCACGCAGCATGTCGTCCATATCGGCCTTGAATTCATCGGCAGGGCGGAACCCATCGATACAGGTCGCCTGGAAGTAGTGGCAGAAACGCCCACCCCTCGGATTATCCATCATCATCCCCGAAAGCCGCTCGCCCGGCAGCACGGCTCCCAGCACATCGGCCATGATCCCGATACCCGTGCCCTTGTGCGCACCCTGGTCGTAGGTACCACCCAGCGGCGGCTGCCCGATCGCCTCACTGCGCTTTGAAATGTCGGTCACCGCGTTACCGTTGGCGTCTTGCGCCCAGCCCTCGGGAATATCCACCCCGAAAGCCTGCGCGATAGAGACCTTGCCGTACGAGGTCATCGACGAAGCCATATCGATCACGAACGCCGGCTCTTCACCGGCAGGGACAGCGAACGCCATCGGGTTCGTGCCCATCCACGGGTAGCGGGCATTCATCGGGATGATCACGCGCCCGCCGCCCGACGACATCGAAAAGCCGATCATGTCGTGTTTCAACGCGAGGCGGGCGTAGTAGCCGGCCGCACCGTAGTGCGACGAGTTCTTGACCGCGA
>JASLNQ010000386.1 GCA_030745955.1 Dehalococcoidia bacterium
GGCAACGATGTCCGGGTACGGGCTGAAGTGGCGGCCTGGCCCGCTGGGTGACGTTCAACAGCGATCGGTACGCAAGCCTGGGGATTCAATTCCACCGTGGTTTGGTGATCCAGTTCGCGCGGAAAACACCCCGTGGCACGTTCAAAGTGTGTGGTTTCTGCATAAACTGACCACGTCCGGGGGAACCTGTTTTGGCAACCGTTCTAGAAGCGCAGCTCCCGTCCGGGCCAGGTCCCGAGGTTCCACATGGCAATCATTTTCAAAAAAAAAGATCACATCGCTTACATAACGCTCAGCAACCCTGAAAAAGCCAACATCATGGACCGGGAGACCTCGGAACAACTTGACGAGGCCTGGCGGGAGATCTGGGACGACCACGAGATACGGGTCACTATCCTGACGGGTGAGGGCGACAGGTATTTCTGCGCCGGTCACAATCTCCAGCCCAGGCCGGATGTCACACCGGAAGAGCGTGAGTATGTCCAGGCTGAACGGGTGTTCTGGCCGCCCTCGGGGACCAACAACGGTCAGAAAATCGGGTTGCACGGGTTGATGGGCGATCACTTCCCGCGGATTTTCAAGCCGGTCGTCGCTGCGGTCAACGGCTGGGCCGCGGGTGCCGGCTTTTACACACTCCTTTCGACCACCGACATCCGGATAGCGTCCGAGGAGAATGCGAAGTTCAAGTTCGCGCTGTTATCGAATGGCTGGGTTGGCGGTGGGCCCGGGGCTACCCTGTTGCCGCGGCAGATCAACTATGTTGATGCCATGAAGATCCTGCTGACGGACGAGCCGTTCGGTGCTGAGGAAGCGTTGCGGATCGGGCTGGTTAACGAGGTAGTGCCGCACGCCAGGCTGATGGAGCGGTCGCAGGAGATTGCGGACTCGATTGCCGCGCAGCCGCCGTTGGCGACGCGGATGATGAAGGAGCTGGTGATCAGGTTCGGCGAAATGCAGACGGATGAGGCCTGGCGTGTTCAAACCCTGATGAACCAGTTGCTGACCAGTCTGACTACCGATGGCGAGGAGGGGCGTGCCGCATTCCTTGAGAAACGGAAGCCAAACTTCACCGGTGGCATGCGGAAGAAGGGTGAGCCGTTCCCGGAACTGTCTCCAGCGGAGAGGGCGAGGATCGATGAGTTGAAGCGGACCGGTGGAGCCTGAGCTGCTGTGTGGTGGAGCCCTGGTCACGGTGGCCAGTGCGGAGTGCCGGCGAATTCGGTGGGTGTTTTAGCGTTTAGTGTGATCCCGGATCGAGTCCGGGATGACAGGGGCGCAGGCTTGCGGGTGACGCGTTCATCCTCGGTGACAGACGTTTTTTTATCTCCGGTGAACTGTTCCGGGTCGGCCGGGTGGTGCGCTGGTATTTGCGCTCAGTCCAGGGCTCCAGCTTCCTCCATGGTTTTGATTTCGGAGTCGGAGTACCCGAGGATCGATTTCAAGACGAACTTCGTATCTCCCCCGAGAGCTGGTGGCTGGCCGTACCGCGGGTTCAACCCACCCTGCCACCGCCATGGCAGCGCCGGCATCAGCCGGTCGACGCCTTTCCTGTCTTTCAGCATCGTGAAGAAGCCACGCTCGTTCAGGTGAGCATCGTTAACCAGTTCATGGCTCGAGCGTGATTCACTGGCTGGAACACCCGCGGTCTGCAGCATTCGAGCTGCTTCTGCGGGATCCTGTTCGCTGACCCAGGCTCCGATCAGTCCGTCGATTTCTTCCGATCGTCGCCGTCGTTTCTCCAGGTTCCATGTGGCGGCACCTGCCGGCACTTCGATAGCTTCTACGAGCGCTTCCCATTCGGCCTGGTCGGTGATCGCGATCGCGATCCACGAATCGTCGCCGTGCGCCCTGTACACGCCATGCGGTGAGAACACATGATCGTCGTTGCCGGCTGGCTCGGCCGGGGACCCTGTCAGCTGGTACTCAAGGAGCGGGCCGGGCATGGTGGCCAGCACCGCCTCGACCATTGAGAAATCGATATGGCGGCCGGTCCCGGTGTTGCGGCTTGACCGTAGAGCCGCAACACCCACGTACGCGAGTAGCATCCCGCAGAGCGGGTCGGCCCACGCCATGCCAATGCTGGCCGGGCGGTCCGGATACCCGTTGAGTCCGGCAAAGCCGGTGTAGATTTGCAACAACGTGCCGTAAGCGGCGTAATGCCGGGTGGGGCCGGACTGCCCGGTGCCTGACGCAGACACCATTACGAGTTTTGGGTTGACCTCCTTGAGGATGTCCCAGCCCAGACCGAGCCGTTCCATCACTCCCGGTGCGAAATTCTCGAACAGGATGTCGCTGTTGGCAATCAGCTTCTTGATC
>JASLNQ010000387.1 GCA_030745955.1 Dehalococcoidia bacterium
GGAGGTCCGAGAAGTAGAGGAGCCCTTCGGTACGCCCGGCTACGTGACCAAGGGTTCATCGTCTATGCCGCATAAGCGCAACCCCGAGCTTTCGGAGCGAATCTGCGGTCTGGCAAGGCTGATCCGCGGACACTCTGTTGCAGCGCTCGAGAACGTGGCCCTGTGGCACGAACGCGATATCTCACACTCGTCGGCCGAGCGGATGATCCTCCCCGATGCATCGCTGGGACTTGATTACATCATGAGCTTGATGACCGGGATCATCTCCGACATGGTCGTTTACCCGGACCGGATGATGCAAAACCTTGAGCTGACCCGGGGGCTGGTCTTCTCGCCGCGGGTGATGCTGTTGCTGGTCGAGAAGGGCGTCAACCGCACCGACGCCTACGACGCTGTCCAGAGAAACTCAATGAAGTCGTGGGACGACGAGGTCGATTTCCGGGAATTAATCAAGACCGATCCCATCGTTTCATCAAAAGTGAGCGCAGAAGACCTGGACGACCTGTTCGACTACGGCTTCTACCTGGAGCATGTCGATCACATATTCAGCCGGGTGGGCATCAAGGAGACCGCAATTGACTGAGGCCGTGTACGAAACCTATCTCACGGGCCTGATCCACCGGGGGAAGGTCAGGGATACCTACGACCTTGGCGATGACCGCCTGCTCATGGTGGCCTCGGACCGGATTTCTGCCTTCGACGTGGTGATGGACCAGCCGATTCCGGGTAAGGGAGTCATCCTCACCCAGATGTCTTCGTTCTGGTTTGGCGTGATCGATAAGGTGATGCCGAACCACGTCATAGCCACTGCCGACGATGAAGCGGCGATGGCCAGTGTTGAGAAGACGTGTGCACTGGCCGAGCTGACGCCCGAGCTTGCGCGCCGTTCGATGGTGATCAAGAAGGCAGAACGGCTCGATATCGAGTGTGTCGTGCGGAACTACATCGCGGGGTCGGCATGGGCCGAGTACGAGCAGTCGGGCACGATGAACGGCATGCCGCTGCCTGCGGGGATGAAGGCGGCCGATCGATTTCCCGAGCCCGTGTTCACTCCCTCGACCAAGGCTGCATCCGGTCATGACGAGTCGCTGACGCCGAAGGAGGCGCAGGACCTCGTGGGCGTCGAATTGCACAGGGAGCTCGAGGACCGGAGCATCGAGATCTTCCGTGTGGCACATGCTTACGCGGCGGAGCGTGGCATGATCCTCGTGGATACGAAGTTCGAGTTTGGATTTGTCGACGGTGAGTTGACGTTGATCGACGAGGTGCTGACGCCCGATTCGAGTCGTTACTGGGACACCGACGACTGGGCACCGGGGAATTTCCCGCCGGCCTTCGACAAGCAGTACCTGCGGGCATGGCTGCTCGATACCGATTGGGGCCGCGAGCCGCCACCGCCAACGCTACCCGATGAGGTAATCAAGCAGACCCAGGAGCGTTACCTTGAGTCTTACCGGCGACTGTCGGGCGAGTCACTGGTACTGTAGATAGCTGTTGAAATTACCGGCACGCAGCATGGCGTGACATTTGAAGGCGCATGGCAGACAAAAAACGAGTAGCAACAACGCGACCGGACAACCGTCGTGGCATGACCAGGGGCCAGATCAGGGAAGAACGTCGCGATAGAAGCCGGGCGCGCGCACGACGGAAGCGCTCATTGCTGATGTTTGGTGGGATCATATTCGCACTCGTGTTCATTTCAGCGCTTGTGCTGTCACCAAACCTCAACCCGCGCACCAGCACCCTGCAGGGAATTAACACCGGCGGGTTTATCGAAATCGACGTTGACCAGGGCACCAGTCACATCCCCGGGAACGCACCGAACACGGAGCCATACCTTTTTACGCCGGCAACTTCGGGACCGCACTGGGCGGGGCCAACAACTCCAGTCGGCGTTCCGTCACCGGCCAGGTGGGGTCAGTACGAGCAAATACTCCCCGACGAGGTGTTGATACACAACCTTGAGCACGGTGGGATCGGATTCCACTACGACTGCGCGGAGGCGTGTCCGGAGCTTGTGCAGGCCCTGAACGACATCATTCCCCGGAACCCGTCGCTGTTCATCCTGTCACCCTACCCGAACATGCCGAACAAGATCGCTATCACGGCGTGGCGACACCACATGTACCTGGATGAAGTTGACGAAGATCAGATCCGCCAGTTCATCGACCAGTACCAGGACCGTGCACCCGAGAGTGGGCCGCAGAACCAGTACTAGGAATATGCTGGTCCCGATCGTTCCCGAACCCGAAGGTACCTGTAAGTAACCAATGTTTCTCGCAAAAATCCACGTCACTCTAAAACCAACG
>JASLNQ010000388.1 GCA_030745955.1 Dehalococcoidia bacterium
GCCGCGCCGCTTGCCGCGGCGCGCCTCGCCGATAGCTGAATTCAGTCCAGATCGGCCTCGGGCAAAAAGCTCGAACCGGTCTGGCCTGTTCTTTTGCCTGTTTCCACTCTACTGGTCCCGCAGGAAAACTACATCCTGTGCGAACGGGTCCGACTCGCCGCCTGCGACCAGGTCGAGCTGTCCCCTGCCCTTCACGACCTGCCGCAACCCGTCACGCTCAGGCTCGGTGTAGCGGTTGAACCATTCCTGCAACTCGGCCCGCATTCCCCCGATAGCTTCGGCGAAAGCCGGGTTGTCGATCTCGTTGACGGTCTCGTCGGGATCGCCGACCAGGTCGAAGAATTCGTTCGGACCCTCCGGGTGCCGGTGCACGTACTTCGCAGTTTCGTTACGGATCATGCGGGTGGGGCCGTACTCTTCGAACACGACGACCGGCCTGTTCGCGTCCATCGGTTCGCCCCTGAGCAACGGCACAAAGCTGCGACCCGGGAGTTCGCCCGTACCACCAGAACTCGCGCCACCGGAGTCGGCACCGCTCAGTCCGGCGTACTCCAGCAGCGTCGGCATCAGGTCGTAGTGACTCAGCAGGTCGGTGGCAAGCACTCCTTCGGGCACATGGCCGGGCCGCGATACCAGCGTTGGCACCTTTACGGCTGTGTCGAACATGTTTGGCGGGTACGTCCCGTTCCCCTTGCCCCAGATGCCGTAGTGCCCCATGTTCATCCCGTTGTCGGCCGTGAAGACGATCAGCGTGTTCTCACGCAGCCCTTGGGCTTCCAGCCAGTCGACCAGCCTGCCGATGTTGGCGTCCATTGCGGTGATCGCCGCGAAGTAGCCGCTGAGCAGCGCACGTCGCTCCCCGCCGGTGCGGCCGACGCTGCCCGACGACCCCTCCTTCGCAAGGTGGTTGGGGTGGATGGGGTCCCACCGGACCGACTCGAACTTCCCGTTGTTGAAATAGTCGTCGTACAACTCGACCGGGTGGTGGTACCGGTCCCACGGGGCGTGCGGTGCCGTGTAGTGGACATTGAGCGAGAACGGGTTTGCCGACCCCAGCCGTGACTCGAGGTAGCCGAGGGCGTTGCCGGTGATCACGTCGCTCACATAGCCGTCGGCGGTGTACGGCTCGCCGTCCCTGAACATCGGAGCGTTGTAGTAGTTGCCCGAACCGGTGGCGTGCACGTCCCAGTACGAAAACCCGGCCTGCGGCGCCACCGAGTCGCCCAGGTGCCACTTGCCGCTCAGCCCGCAATCGTAGCCGCCGGCAGCGAGTATCCCGGTGTACGTCGTGCGACCCTCGAGGTACTGGATACGCTTCCCGTCTTCCGGCAGCTCCGTCGAGTTCCCGGCCCGCAGAAAGTCCTGCACACCGTGTTGCGACGGCATCTGCCCGGTCAGGATCGACGCCCTTGCGGGCGAGCACACGGGTGACGCACAGAAGAAATTCTCGAACCTGGTTCCAGTTGCCGCCAGCCGATCGAGGTTCGGTGTTACCAGCTCGGGGGTGCCGGCGCAGTTCATCGCCCATGGACCCTGGTCGTCACTCAGGATGAACAGGATGTTGGGCCGGTCGGGATCGGTGCTCGCCACGGTGACTCCTCTAGTAATCGTTCAGGTCTGAATTCTGGCGACCGCCAGTGCATGCATGCTCCAGCAGCCCCGCCGGAACAAGTCCTGCCATTCGCGCAGAGATCGCCGGATTGGCCCCCAGCTGAGCCGCTCAGCACTCTCCCGGACTACTCTTCGACGGTCATCGTAGTGCGCATTCCCAGGTCGTAATGGTTCAACACGGTACCGTCCGCTGCTTTTTCGACAATCGTACAGATGATCGTATAGCTGCCGGGTTCGAGTTCAACGGTCAAGCTTTCGGTCGAACCCGGCCCGATGTCGACAAGTTCCGCCATCTCGAATTCCTGGTAACGACCATCTACTTTGAGGATCTCTATTTCATGGACCAGGTCACCGCTGTTCCGGGTGTTCAAAATCACTTTTCCGGCCTTCACCGGAACCTGTGGCGCGGCGATATACCATTCACCCAACTCGATCTCGAGTTCGTTACCGTCTGTACAACCCGCTATTCCGACACTCGCGGCAACTGCCACCGCCAGCACCCAGCAACGCAACCCGTTTTCGAAAGCCCGCTTTTTCCCGCTCCAATCGATCTTCGTCAAAATACTCCCGCCTCAAGTAACAAGTCGATCGTCGCCTCGATGTCCCCAGGGTCACCTGGGCTTATTTCGGGGATCTCCAGACCCTCAAGTGGGGGCAGATCCGGATGTGCCGAGACCGAGTTGGACAGTGGG
>JASLNQ010000389.1 GCA_030745955.1 Dehalococcoidia bacterium
CATGAGCGGACACTCTGTGCGTTTTGGCGCCGTTGGCCCGGGTGCCCGGGCCACGGCTATGTATGGCGGAATCTTGAATTCCCTGCAGCTGCGAGAGTGGTGAAGCCCATCCAGCTGTTCGACACACGGAACCGTATGGGTTCTCTGGTTGTTCATACAAGGTACTTCCGTACTCATTTCTAGTCAGTCGCCTAATTATTGTTTCGAACAAATTCAAAACTAGGTATTAAATACGAGTTCAAATAAGTGTGGGCACTTACGCGTTGTTACGCGCGGAATCGGCGCGCCCGGGCCGGGTCAAATACAATCACCGGGCAGTTTCGGCGCGCCAGCTGTCGTGGTTTTTGGCGTGCGCGTTTCGTATGCGGTTCTAACGGACGGGCAGGGAAGCACGTCATGTGAGAACAGAATCCGGGGCGCGAGCAGACCAACCCGGGTTAATATTCAGGCGAATCCGGCCTGGTCAGGCGTGTATTGGCCTGTGCTACCGATCAAGTAAAAAACAGGAGCTGGATCTGTTGGAAGTTACAGTCGTTCAGGGCGATATCAAGGGTATCGAGATCGATGTGCTGGTGGTGAATCTATTCGAGGGCGTCACAGCGCCGGGTGGCGCAACGGGCGCGGCCGACACGGCGATCGGAGGATTGATATCCGAGCTCATATCGGAGGGCGAAATCACCGGTAGGGAAAGTGAAATGGTGCTAATTCACACACCAAATTCCGTCTACCCTGACTTCGGCCCGTCACGTGTCCTGGTTGCCGGTCTCGGATCGAGTGAATCGTTCGATGTAAACGCAATACGGCGGGTTGCAGCTTCAGTCATCCGCAAACTGCGACTCTCCGGAGCGAAACGGGCGGCCACGATCGTCCACGGGGCCGGAATCGGCGGCATCGACGTCGCTGCCGGCACCACCGCGGTCACAGAGGGATCGCTATTGGGTTCGTACCGGTTCGACAAATACAAAACCGTCGACTCCAAGCGACGACCGAACATTGAAGCGCTGACCATAATCGAGGCCGATCCCGCAAAGATGAGCGCCATTTACGCCGGGGTCGAGAAAGGCATCGTTTATTCGCAGGCCGAATCACTGGCTCGCGACCTCGTGAACGAACCCGCCAACAAGCTGTCCCCGGCCGACCTGGCCGCAGTGGCCGAACGGGTGGCCCGGGATAACGCCATCGACTGCACCGTTTTTGAAGAGGCTGACGTCAGCGAACTCGGGATGGGCGCATATGTCGGAGTCGCCGAGGGAAGCAGCCGCCCCCTCAAGTTCATCCACATGAGCTACCAGGGCGATCCCTCCAACGAAGAAAACAACCTGTGGCTGGTCGGCAAGGGGATCACGTTCGACAGTGGGGGAATCTCCCTAAAGCCGGGCGCCGGAATGGGCAAGATGAAAGGCGACATGGGCGGCGGGGCCGCGGTGATCGCGGCGATGCAGGCGATATCGCAACTCAAGCCAATATTGAACGTACACGCAGTTTGCGCAGCAACCGACAACATGCCGGGAGGTTCTGCACAGAAGCCCGGCGACGTGGTTTCGGCTATGAACGGCATGACCATCGAGGTCGATAACACCGACGCAGAGGGCCGGCTGACTCTCGCCGACGCCATCGGCTACGCCAGGTCGAAGGATGCCGCCCGGATTGTGGACATTGCGACACTCACCGGCGCGGCGCGGATCGCACTCGGCGACGGCGTTAGCCCGGTGTTCGGAAACGACGATGAGCTGGTCGATGCCGTGCTCGGTTCGAGCGTTACTGTCGGCGAGTCGATGTGGCGGCTCCCGCTCGATCCCGTGACGAAGCGCCAGAACTCGTCCCGGATCGCCGACGTGAAGAACACGGGAGGCAGGGGCGGCGGCTCGACCACCGCGGCCCATTTCATCTCGGATTTTGCAGGTGACATCCCGTGGGTCCACATCGACATCGCGGCGACATCAATGCTCAGCAGTACCAGGGGCTGGATGCCTTCCGGCGCGACCGGTGTGCCGACCCGCTCTCTGATCGAATTGGCGATGACGCTGGGCAGTTGATTCCCATCACGCCCTGGTATGCCCTGCGGAGCTGCCTCCTGTCGCCCAAGCGATGCGATTGCGCCCGGTGACTAACGCCGCCCCGCGGAGCTGCCTCCTGTCGCCCAAGCAATCCGATTGCGCATGGTGACCTACGCTCGTGCGTAGCAATCCCTTCTCCCCAAGGGTGTACATACCGGAGAGATGGGTAACACATTGTTCGGAGACATAGGTAACACTTTTGGTGTTTGTCACAGCCTCTT
>JASLNQ010000038.1:0-5846 GCA_030745955.1 Dehalococcoidia bacterium
CACAAAGCAGTGCACGCTCTCCACCGCCCACGCATGACACCGGTGCGATCGCATCATGTCAACAGAGCCTTTCCAGTTTAGGACCCGGCCAGTGCTTACCCGGGCGCCAGTAGTGCATTTCGTGCATCAGTGGCCGGACGCGCGCGAGTACTCCGAGGACGTGTTGTCACGAGAGCCGACCGGCCTGCTCAGTCGGTGAATCTCTTGATTACCAGGCAGGCGTTTTGACCGCCGAACCCGAAGCTGTTGGACATCACGTAGTTGAGGTCGGCTTCCCTTGCGACATTCGGAATGTAGTCGAGATCACAGTCGGGATCGGGTACATCCTGGTTGATTGTCGGGTGGAGGACGCTGTCATTGATGCTGCTTATACAGGCGATAGCTTCCAGGGCGCCTGAGGCGCCGAGGGAGTGCCCGACCATCGACTTTGTCGAGTTGATCGGAATCTTGTAGGCCAGTTCACCGAACACGCGCTTAATGGCTATCGTCTCCGAAGCGTCGTTGATGGGGGTCGATGTGCCGTGGGCGTTGATGTGATTGATGCTGTCGATGCCGATCCCGGCGTTGTCGAGCGCCCGCTCCATGGCCTTGGCGGCCCCGACGCCATCCGGGTGGGGCTGAACCAGGTGGTATGCGTCGGCGGAAACGCCCCAGCCCGCGATTTCCGCATAGATCGGAGCACCACGCTTTTTCGCGTGTTCGAGACTCTCCAGGATGAGCACGCCACTGCCTTCAGCGGGCGCAAAACCGTCGCGGCCCGCATCGAACGGACGGCTGGCCTTCGTCGGATCGCCTTCCCAGGTCGTGAGCGCCCGCATCGTGCTGAAGCCACCCATGCCGATCTCGCAGATGCCTGCCTCGGTCCCGCCGGTCACGATGATGTCGGCCACACCGCGCCGGATGATTTCGGATGCTTCACCGATTGCCTGGGTGCTGGCTGCGCAGGCTGTGACACATGTGTTGGTGTAGCCGGTCAGGTTGAAGGTATGCGAGATGTTGGCCGATGCCATGTTCACGAGCATCATCGGGATGTAGTACGGGCTCATGCGGTTGACGCCGCGGGTCACGCGAATCTCGGCCTGCTGGTCGGTTTCGGGCAGTCCACCCGATCCGCTGCCAATCAGGACCCCGGCGCGGTCGAGATCTTCATTTTCGAAATCCAGTCCGGAATCTCTGACGGCCTGGTGGGCGGCAACAACGGCAAACTGGGAGAAACGGGCCATCCTGCGAGCTGCCTTGCGGTCCATGTATTCCGAGGTGTCGAATTCGCGGATCTCACCGGAAACTTTGCACGGGAATCCCTCGGGGCTGACCAGGCTGATTTGCCCGATGCCCGACTGACCGTTCTTCAGTCCGGTCCAGAACTCTTCGACCGAGTTACCCAGGCATGTGATCGCCCCCATACCGGTGACTACGACTTTTTTTTCGTTGTTGTAGGTCATTTTCGCTGTGTTTACGAACTATTGTTGCCTGGGTGTTGGATCGGACGGGAGTTTTATGTCCGGGTACAGTTCAGGGGTTATTTCGTGTTCGATTTCTATTATCTCGGCCGCAACAAACAGTGACCCGGTGGCGAGAATCAGATCACCGTCCTTCGCCAACCCGCGGGCTGTGTCCAGTGCCTCGCGGGTGTCGGAAGTTTTCGCGCCGACCCCAATAGTACATTCACTCAGGGCATCGGCCAGTTCATAAGCAGTGAGGGATTTCGGGTGTCTTGATTCAGTTACGACGATTTGGGGATCGAGGGGCACCAGTTCGCGTGTCACGGCAGCAGGGTCGTGGCCACGGACTACACCGACAATCAGCACTACCCCGGTTCGTCCCGGGAAAAGCTGCTCGATCGTTTTGCGGAACGACATGGCGGACGCGGCGTTGTGGGCACCGTCGACAAATATCGGGTTTGGGTGGCGGGTTACCAGCTGGTTGCGGGCGGGCCAAACGACGGTCGAAAGCCCCGTTTTGAGCGCCCCGTGTTCGACCGGGACACCGATTTTCGAAAGTTGCTGTAGTGTCGCTACCGCAGTACGGGCATTGTCGACCTGGTGCGCACCGAGCAGGTGGAGGTTGGTGCTGATCGAGGTGTGATCGAATCCGAATTCAAGCTCGGTGCCGTCGAGTCCGTGGTCGTCCGAACTGAGGATTGTTACGGTTTGGCCGGACTCAACCAGTTCGCTTCGCCGGGCGCTGGCGGTGGATCGGATCACTTCGAGCGCTGCCGGTTGCTGTGTCGAGGTTACAACGGGTATTCCGGGCTTGATGATTCCGGCTTTTTCGGCGGCTATCTGTTCGATCGTGTCGCCCAGGACTGCTACATGGTCGAGACTGATCGGGGTGATTACCGATACGAGCGGAGTGAGGATGTTGGTTGAGTCGAGTCTGCCACCCAGGCCAACTTCGATCACGCTGATATCGGTGCCGGTTTTATTGGAAGCGAAATGGCAGAACGCCATCGCTGTTTCCAGCTCGAAAACCGACACGATCCCGATGTCGCCATCTGCGGACACCCGCTCGACAGCCGGCCATAGCCGTTCGACCAGTCCCGCGAAATCGGATTCCGAGATCGGTTCACCATCGATCCGGAAACGTTCCGTTATGCGGTGAATAGACGGGGATGTGAACAGGCCGGTGGTGTAGCCGCTGGCGGTGAGCGACCACGCGATCATCGCCGACGTGCTGCCCTTGCCCTTCGAGCCGGCAACGTGGACGTACTTCTGGCCAGCGTGCGGATTTCCGAGATACTCGAGCAGACGTTCGATTCTTTTCAGATGGAAGTCGGGCGGGTCGTTGACGCGCGATTTCCTCTCGAAGTCAGCAAGTGAGAGTAGTTGCGAGGTTGCTTCCCGGTACGACAGCGCCATGGTGTTTGATTATGGCCGCGAATCGGTCTGCCGTCATCGCCGGATGGGCCGGTTGCCGTAGAGACGGCCGGCGCGTGGTACGAATCGGCGAGTTGCATTGCTAGTATTGGTGTCCCGGATTCAGCTTGCTCGCTTTCCGACCGGATTCCACCTGCCCACCGAATGGCAAACGATCTTGAGTAGAGGTTCAGAAGATTCGTGAAATACCGCGACCTTATTGATGACGCCCTGCGTGGTCCCGGCAATACGGCTGACTACTGCGAGGTTCGGATCGAAGAGACCGATAACACACGCCTGACGTACCGGGGCAGGTCCCTCGATACGATCGCGCAGACCAGCGGTCTTGGTGGCAACGTGAGGGCCGTGAGCGACGGTGGCTGGGGATTCGCCAGTTTCAACAGCCTCGACGACCTGGACGCCAGGGTTGCGGATGCCGCGGCGCAGGCGAAGGCGGTCGGGGGATCGAAGACGGAACTGGGCAAGGTTGAGGCGCACGTCGATTTGGTGCCGGTGAACATCGTTAACGACCCGGCCGGTGTCTCTCTCGACGAGAAGAAGCGGTTGATGGACCACTACAACGACCTCGTGTGGTCGGTCGACGGTATCAATAGCGCCGACATCGTTTATGGCGACACTTCTCGAAAGACGTTCTTCGGCAGCTCCGATGGCTCGTATATCGAGCAGCAGCAGGTCCACGTGATCTCACGTATTTCTGCGCAGGCCCGTGATGGCGGAGATGTCCAGCAGGCCGGGTTCAGCCTCGGCTCGCAGGGTGATTACGGAGTGGTTGTCGACCTGGACGATGAGGTAATCGACGCTGCCAGGAGGGCGGTTTCGCTGTTGAGCGCCGAGGCGCTCGACGGTGGCGAACGGACCGTGATCCTGGATCCGGTGCTGGCCGGCGTTTTCGTGCACGAGGCCTTCGGGCACCTTTCAGAGGGCGACAACGTTTACGAGAACGAGAAGCTCCGCGAGATCATGTACATAGGCCGCAAGTTCGGCAGCAAGCACCTGAATTTCACCGACGGCGCGGCGATTCCGGGCCTGCGAGGCAGCTTCAAGTACGACGAGGAGGGAACTCCGGCAACCCGAACGGCGCTGGTGCGAGAGGGCGAGCTGGTCGGCAGGCTTCACTCACGTGAGACAGCTGCGAAGATGGGCGAGGAGCCGACCGGTAACGCAAGAGCGATCGGGTACAACTTCCCGCCGATCGTTCGCATGACGAATACGATAATCGAGCCCGGCGAGGCAACCCTGGATGACCTGCTGGAGGGCGTGGACGACGGTGTCTATGTTCGCAACTGGTACGGAGGTATGACGCAGCACGAGATGTTTACGTTCTCATCGGGTGAGGCGTACATGGTCCGCAACGGGGAGATCCAGGAGGCTGTGCGACCGGTGATGCTCACGGGAAACCTGTTCGAGACCCTCAAGAACCTCGATGGAGTTGGGAACGACCTTGGTATGAACCAGGGCGGTGGTTGCGGCAAGGGTGGGCAGATGCCGCTGCCGGTGTCGAACGGAAGTCCGCATATTCGTATTCAGAACTGCCTGATTTCAGGAGCGTGAGTGTGCAATCGCCTGGCGCTACGGAGAAGTTGTTTCAAAAGGAAATAGGTTGAGCGAATCGTTACTTAGCGCCGCTTCGGCAAGGTTTGACCAGGCCGAGGTTTACCGCATCGAGTCGGAGAGTCACCCGGTTTCGTTCGAGGCGAACCGGCTGAAGGAGATTATGCGGCGTGACACTTCGGGTGTTGCACTTCGGGTTATCGACGATGGGCGAATTGGATTTTCCTCGACGACCGACGCCGGACGGGAAGCGGAGCTGGTGGACCGGGTGGGGTCGCTGGCCCGGTTTGGCGCAGAAGCGTCGTTCGATTTTCCGTCTCCGGTCGAGTACCCGGCGATCGACACGTTCGATCCGGCTGTACCGGGGGTCACCCAGCAATCGATGATCGACACCGGGCAGGGTCTGATCGAGCAGCTCCTGGACGAGTGGCCTGATTTGCTCTGCGACGCTCGCGTCGGCTGGTCGACCGGTCACGGGCGGATCATGAACTCCGCCGGGATCGACGCCGAGTATGAGCAAACGAGTTACTACTGCTATCTCGGGGCGCAACTGATCCGCGGCACCGACATGCTGAATGTCTGGGCCGGGTACGGGTCGAGCCAGCTGTTCGGTGAAACGGAATTGGACCGGTTGCTGCAGACGGTCCGCCGTTCGCTCCGCTGGGCCACCAACACGGCGCCGGCGACCACGAATACCGGTGAACTTCCGGTGATTTTCACGCCGCGCGGCGTCGGGGCAACGCTGCTTCACCCACTGGTTTCGGGGTTCAACGGGAAGAACGTTGCGAACGGCTCTTCGCCACTCGGCGACCGCTGGGGTGAGAAGGTCGTCGACGATCGAATTTCTATCTACGACGATCCACTGATTCCGGGTGCCGGTGGCAGCCGGCCGTTTGACGATGAGGGCGTTGCGAGTCGAAGGCTTGGACTTATCGAGGATGGCGTGGCGGGTGGCCCGCTGCTCGATCTCCAGACGGCCGGTCAGCTCGGGAAGTCATCGACAGGTGGGGCGGGGCGTGGGCTGGCGAGCTCACCGTCTCCCGGCACTTCAGTGATCGATATCGCTGCGGGGGACGCGGAGTTCGAAGACATGATCGCCGGGGTGAAGGAAGGACTCGTTGTCGAGGAACTCCTTGGCGCCGGCCAGGGAAACGAACTGGGCGGCGATTTCCGTGCCAACGTCTCGCTCGGTTATAAAATTGAGAACGGCGAAATCGCTGGTCGAGTGAAAGACACGATGATCTCGGGCAACGTTTACAGGGTGCTCTCGCAGGTGGAGCAGGTGTCCGGTGCGTCGGAGTGGGTGTTCGGATCGATGCGGTCCCCGGCTATCCAGTGCCTGGGCGTTGAAGTCGCAGCCAGGGACGAGTAGGGGCGCCAGCTCGAACGGATTCATGGGCAAGATGAAATTATGGGACT
>JASLNQ010000038.1:5856-13031 GCA_030745955.1 Dehalococcoidia bacterium
AACGCCCTCCCCGAGGACGAAGACGCACGGCTCAACTACGCGTCACTGCCAGAACTGTCGGGCCTGACTACCCCGGAGGCGGAGGAGTTCGGTCAGCTCTGGCTTGAGTGGTCGGACGAGCGGGTTCTCGAACTGGTGAAACGCATGGTGACGCTCTGCGAAGGACAGCCGGATATCGAGTTTGAAGCGGTCCACAAGCAGGGATTGCTCCATGCCAGCGAACCTGTACGTTTGAGTTCGCTCAAGGGGTTGGATGAGAGTGACGACCGGACCCTGATAAAGCCGCTGTGCAAGATGATGACGGAAGACCCGGCGACGGCGGTACGCGCGGCTGCAGCAGAGTCGCTGGCCCACCTTTCTTCACTGGCCCAGGCTGGCAAACTCGCCCCGCGCGACGAGGAGAAATTGACGGGCGTGTTGTATTCGGTTCTTGACGACGAGGACGAACGGGATGCCGTGAAACTCAAGGCGCTAGAGACGGTTTCGGTGTTCGGTGGTGAACGGCTTACCGATTACATCGAGGCGGCCTGGTCATCGGGCGATATCGCCGCACGGCAGAGCAGCATTTACGCGATGGGGCGGACATCTGACCCGAAGTGGGCCACCCACGTTGCCGAGGACCTTGAGCACGATGTTGTTGCGGTGCGGTACGAGGCGACGATGGCGATGGGTGAGATAGGCGACGAAGAACACCTGAATGCCCTCCAGGCACCGCTCGACGACGCCGACCTGACCGTGCAATTGGCGGCGATATCGGCGGTAGAGCGCATTGGCGGCGACCTGGCCAAAAGCCAGCTTGAGCAGTGTCTTACCAGCCCGGAACCACGGGTTGTGGAGCTCGTGCAGCAGGCGCTTGAGGCCATGAAAGAGGAAGAAGACCTCGATGAGGTTGTGACGGCCGAAATGGCCCGGGCGATGTTCGGCGCTGCCGACGTTTTGCCCGGTATCGATACGGAAGGGTATGAAGCCGCAGAGATCGAGGGCTGGACGAATGCTCAGCCTGATCCCGGGTTGGTCGACGACTTCGGAACGGGGATCACCGAGGAGGCCGAGGAACTGGGTCTTGACCGGGGTGACCCCTTCGATGTCGACCTGCCCCCGGAAGACCCGTGGGACCACGACGAGAATTTGTAGGTTCCCGCTAGAGTCTGCGGGACTCCCTGAACGCCAGCTGGGCAGCCCCAAGCAGGCTGACGTCGTCGCCGAGCCGGGTGGCGGTCAGTGGGACACCGTTTTCGTACCGGGGTAGGGCGTGTTCGACGATAGACGCCTTCAGTTCGTCCCAGTGACGCTGCAGGCCCTGGACGACCCCGCCGCCTATGACTAGCGCTTCAGGGTCGAAGGTGTTCAGGAGTCCGCCGAGGCCGATGCCGACGTTTTCGATAGTGAGGTCAACGACCTCCCGGGCAACTGGATCGCCATCGTGGGCGGCGTCGAACACCATTCGAGACGTGATATTCGCGGGATCGCCCCCGGCAAGTTCAGCCAGCGGTCCTTCGTTGCGGAACCTGTCGCGCGCGGCACGGGCGATGGCGGGACCCGAGGCGTTTCCTTCGAAACACCCGTCGCAGCCAACGTTGCACCGGTAGGCACCGGTTCGAACTGAGGTGTGACCGATCTCGCCGGCCCCACCGGACGCCCCGGTGACCATTTCGCTATTGGCGATGATGCCGCCACCAATGCCGGTGCTGATAGTGACGTAGATAAGGTTTTCTGCTCCGACGTGATCGCCAAACCGTGTTTCGGCGAGTGCGGCCAGGGTGGCATCGTGGCCAACCCACACGGGAATTCCCAGTGATCCCGAAAGCGATGGCTTCATCGTCTTGCCGTGCCAACCGGTGAGGTTGGGGGGGTGGTTGTAGGTGCCGGTGGCGGGTCGGATCGGCCCTGCCGTTGATACACCCACGCCGGCTATTTCGGCCCCGGTTGGCGCGGTTGCACGGGCTGCCTCCAGCAGGCGGGCGAGGCGGGCGCTCGCGTCGTCGATTCCACTTTCGGGGAGGGTGTCGATCGAGCCGCGACCGGTTATGTGGCCCTCCGAATCGACGAGGGCGGCCCGCATGTTGGTACCACCGATATCGGCGGCGAGTGCGTACTGTGAGATGGGGGGTGCCATGTTCGAGATGGTAGCACCGGGGACCGGGATTCTTCCCCCGTTAGAGGTTGTTGTGGGTGACGATCGCGCTCATCATTCATGGATGCCTGTCGTGGAACACAACATCGATCTTTCGTCGGTCCCGCACCGGCCGGGGCAGTCGACCGATCTTGAACCCAAGCGTCGACGCGCATGGGCGCGGCTCACCGACGAAGAAAAAGAGTGGGTGCTGGTTGCCTGGGACCTGACGGGGATGATTCCAAGTGCCCCTGCGTTTCGCGAGATGGGGAATGCGTCGGACCGGGTGCTCTACGTGCTCGTGGGCACCGAGGAGAGTCTAACGCCGGGCGAGCTGAGTTACCTGATGATTGCGCGCTGGTTCCGAAATATCGATCCGGCGACGGCAAGGGCGAAGATGGCCGCGCTGGTGAACCAGGGCCTGGCCCGCCATACCGGTGTCGGGCGGACGATGGCCACCGAGCCGGGACTTGTGAAGCTCGAAGAGATGGCGAGGCCGCCCGGACGAAGGGTGTCGCAATACGATAACGATGATCGTGGCCGTGACGACAGGTATGGCGATAGGCGGGATGACACACGCCACAGCCGTGGACCTTCACGATCGCCCGATCGCGATGATCGCATGAGTGATTCTCGTGGCGACCGCCGGAACCGCGACTACCGGTAGTCCTCGGCGTTGTCGAGGGGTGCGTATCCGATGACCTTCTTGGCGTGATCGGTGTCCCAGAAACGCCAGGTGTTGTCCGACACTCCGTAGAAAATCTCGAACCCGAGTGGCTGGGTCAGACATTGCTGGACAAGTTGCGCCAGGTCCCGGTGGCTTAGCCAGGTCGCAAAGCTCCGTACCGACCCGACCGGGCTGTTCTGCGCATTGCACGTGCCGATACGGAGGCATGCGACTTCAAGCCCGAAGTGTTCGTGATAGTAGCGACCGGTCGCTTCACCGAACGCCTTGCTTGCGCCGTAGTCGGAATCGGGACGGATTGGGACCGTGTGGTCGACGCGGGTGAACCCACCTGGGGTGAGCCCTTCGTAGTCACCGGTGCGGATTCTGCTGTACGGCTCGTCCATTTCGAAGTTGCCGACAGCGTGGTTTGAGCTGGCGAAAACAACGCGTTTCAAACCGTGCTGACGGGCGGCTTCGTATACGTTGTGGGTCGTCGAGATGTTGTTCTTCAAGACGTCGGGCCAGGGGGTTTCGACCGGGGCGTTGGCTGCGAGGTGGACGACCGCGTCGATCCCTTCGAATGCCGGCATTATTGCGCCGAGGTCGGAGCCATCGGTTATCAGCGTGGGGACGTCGGGTGCTTTGTCGGATTTGTGGACATCAAGCCCTAAGAACACAAATTCATCGGCCAGTGTGCTGATCAGCATCGAACCAATTAGCCCGGACGAGCCGGTTACGAGGACTTTCATACTCAGACCTTTGGGTTTAGCTGTTGATTTTAAGCGAACCGGATGATACCCGGCGAGATGTCGTGAATGTTGCGATTGCGAGGGTGAAGCGGCTGCGTCATCACATCTTCATCACGCCTAATTGCCGCTCATCACATTTGCCACATGTGAAATTTGTCACTCTGTTGTCAGGGCGGTAGTGCATGTAGGGACGCAGCCGGACCAGCCCCCGACGCGTCCTGGTGCTACCGCCTTCTCGCGTCTCGGTCTATCCTCCTTTTCGTGCCTTTTACCCCTTGACTGTCTGCGTGGCATGCGCTTAGGTTATTAGAACATATGTTCTAGGTTTAGCCGAAAGCGATGTTGATGAAAATGCAGACCAGGGTGATCTCGGTGGACGACGCGGGGAGTGCTCCGGCACGTGATGCCCCAGAGGTAATTGCGCCCTGCCCAAGATGTTCCAACGATTCTCCGGTCCGCCTGGAGAAGGCTGATCCACAGGCCAATACCTGCTATCGGTGCCGAACCTGCGGCCACATTTTTAGCCCGCGCGATTAGTGCTGCGTGATGGGTTCAGGGAACGATCCTCGCCGGGAAACCGCAAGCGCCGCCGGTCAATTACGGGTTCCGTGCGTTCGACGTTGGAAGTTGATCCGCGGGAGCGTCGATTAATCCTGGATATTCTTTCAACTCCAGAATTCATACGCTCGGCGTGGTCTGCCAATCCGGTGATGTTTGTCTCTGAGCAGCTAGGGGCGCGTCCGTGGTCAAAGCAGATCGAGATCCTGGAGGCAGTCAGAGACCATCCCAGAGTGGCAGTCCGCTCATGCAATGGCTCAGGCAAAACTTATATTGCGGCCTATGTCGTCCTCTGGTGGCTGATGTGCCATACGGACGCAGTGGTGATCACCACGGCCCCGACCAGTCACCAGGTAAAGGACATCCTCTGGCGGGAGATTCGCCGGGCCTACACCGAAAACCAATTTCTCATTGGCGGCAACATGTTGCGGATGTCGTTGGAACTCGGAGCCAAACACTTCGCCAAGGGATTTTCGACCGACACGCCCGAGCGGTTCCAGGGTTTCCACGAAGGTCACATTTTGTTCGTGGTGGACGAGGCGTCGGGAGTGCGTGAGGGGATCTTCGAGGCGATCGAGGGCTCGTTGACCTCGGCCGATGCGAAGGTGTTGCTGCTCGGGAATCCGACATCGTTGCGGGGCACTTTTTACGATGCTTTTCACCGGCGGCGGGGACTCTGGAAGACGATTCATATTTCGGCTTTCGATACGCCGAACCTTCAACAGAACAATGTTGGGATTCCGTCGTTGGTCACGCCGAAGTGGGTGGCCGACGCGGAGAAGAACTGGGGGACTGAGAGTTACCTGTACCAGGTGCGGGTGCTGGGCGATTTTCCGACCGAGTCGGAGGACACGCTGATCCCGCTGAAGCTGATCGAGCGGGCGGTTGAACGAGGTGTTGCGACTGGCGAGGGTGAGCGTGAATTCGAGTCGGGGAGCGGAGACGAAGCCCGGGTTGAAATCGGGGTGGATGTCGCGCGGTTCGGGAGCGACAAGACTGCGATTTGCGTGCGCCGGGGTGACCGGGTCCTTTCGCTGGAGACATTTGCGCGCCAGGACACGATGAGCACCGCGGGAAGGGTGGTGCGGGTTTCGCGGGTGTATGCGCCGGGCGCTATCCGGGTTGACGAGATTGGGATTGGTGCCGGGGTGATCGACCGCCTCCTGGAACTGAAGGTCCCGCGCGTCCAGGGCGTGAACGTGGCCAGGCGTGCGAGTAATCCGGAGCATTTTTCGAACCTGAGGGCCGAGTTGTATGACGGTCTGCGCGAACGGTTCCAGGATGGGCGAGTGTCGATTCCGGGTGATCCTGAGTTGATGAGCCAGCTCGCTTCGGTCCGTTATTCGTTTACGAGCAGCGGGCAGATGAGGATCGAGGACAAGGACGATTTGCGGGCGCGTGGTGAGCGGAGTCCGGACCTGGCGGATGCGGTGATGCTGGCGTTTGCGAAAAGGTCGGAGCGGGGGTACCGGGTGTGGGCGTAGCGGCTTGGTTTTGGTGCGTACTTTCGACGTGATCGGTTGGGTTTGGATTCTCCCGTCATCCCGACCGGAGCGGAGGGATCTGAGGTTTTCTTGTTGGGGATGTGCGTTTCGAGTGAATGTGCCTGCGACGGGCCTCAGGAGGACAGGGTCGGTTCCGTTTGAGGAGTTGGCGCTGGCAGGTTTTGGTTAGATTCCTCCGCGGCGGTCGGAATGCCTGTTGGGCGGTGGTCGTTTTGTCGTGGATCTGAAATGAAAGGGAGAAACATGGTTTTTGGGATGGGGCGTGTGATGTCGATTGGGTCGGGCGTCGTTCGGGCAGCGGTAGCAACATTTCGCGCCGGGAGGTTTCGCGGTGGCGAGAAAGCGAACCGGGCGACACGTATAATGGTCGACCGTTTTGACGCTGTCGACGGAATCGGCGGCGAGTGGGCATCCCCGAAATACGGCGACTATTACGCTACCTCAGCGGCCGTGCATGCAGCAGTACGCACGCGGGCCGACGCGGTTGGGCGTCCGCCGCTGGTACTTGAGCGACGTGTCGAAGACCGTGTGGGGCAACCGGGCGCTTCAGACGGGACCGTGATGTGGCAGCCGGTCGATGTCGGTCACCCACTGCAGCGGTTGATAGATCATCCCAACAAATCGTGGAGCGGGGCCGAACTCATCCGGGCCGTCGAATCGAACATCATGCTGTGGGGCAGTGCGTTCCTGGGCATCGAGCGTGACGAAAGCGGATCAGTGAGCGAGCTCTGGCCGCTCCGCCCGGACCGCATGCGGGTGATCCCCGATGCTCGCAAATACGTTCGGGGATTTGTCTACGAGCACGGCGGACAGCAGGTGGCATACCTGCCCGAAGAAGTGGTCTGGCTCAAGCAGTACAACCCGCTTGAAGAATTTGCCGGCCTTTCGGCAGTCGCCCCGGTGCGGTTGTCCGTCGATATGGGGCTCGAGGCGCAGCGGTTCAACCGTAATTTCTTCGCCAATTCGGCGACTCCGGGCGATCTTGCGATTACGTCGGACGAAACCCCAACCGATGACGAGGTGGCGGAGTTTTACAGTCGGTGGGACGCGCGGTTCAAGGGCACGGTGAGGTCGCACAGGCCGATTTTGCTGGGCAGGGGAATGGACGCAAAGCGACTGGGGCTGAGTCAGCGCGATATGGAATTTTCGAAGGCGCTTGAGTGGTCGGTGGAAGAGGTGTCGAGGGCGTTCGGGGTGCCGACGGTGTTCCTGGCGGATCTCGAGAACGCGACGCTGGCGAATGTGAGTACGCTCGAGCGGTTCCTGTGGCGGAATACGATCGTTCCTGAGCTGCGGCTGATCGAGGATGGTTTGAACCGGAGCCTGTTGCCGGCGTCGGGCTTGTCGCCGAGTGATTACCGGTTCCGGTTCGATATTTCAGCGATCGAGGCCCTGAACGACAGCGAGGATTCACTGGTCGCCCGCGAGGTGAGCCTGGTGAAAGCAGGCGTGATGACACCAAACGAGGCCCGGGCCAGGCACGGCCTTGCGGCGGAGGCGTGGGGGGCCGAGCCGCGGCCGGCTGCGAAGGTGCCGGCGGGTGGTGGTGGGTGAGTTTTGGGGTACGGTGGGGGGGGGGAGAT
>JASLNQ010000390.1 GCA_030745955.1 Dehalococcoidia bacterium
CCGCGACGATATGTCCAAGGCCTACACACCGGGCGTCGGTCGCGTTTGCATGGCGATAAATGAAGATCCCGCCGCGGTCTGGGCACTAACCGGCAAAGGCCACACGGTCGCAGTTGTATCCGACGGTACGGCTGTGCTAGGTCTCGGCGACATCGGGGCCGCGGCCTCGCTGCCCGTTATGGAGGGCAAGGCGCTCCTGTTCAAGGAGTTCGGTGGCGTCGACGCATGGCCGATCGTACTCGACACGCAGGACCCGGAAGAGATCATCAGCATCGTGAAGGCGCTGGCCCCCGGATTCGGTGGTATCAACCTGGAAGACATCAGCGCCCCCCGCTGTTTCTACATCGAGGAACAACTCAAGGCGGCACTTGACATCCCGGTGTTCCACGACGACCAACACGGCACCGCCGTTGTCGTCCTCGCCGGCTTGATAAACGCACTCAAGATCGTCGAGAAAAAGCCGCAGGATATGAAAATCGTCATCGCCGGAGTCGGCGCTGCCGGGACCGCCTGCACAAAGATCCTCCAGAGCTACGGCGTGGCAAACATCGTTGGCTTCGACCGCCAGGGCTCGCTGCACCGTGGGCGCGACTATGGCGATAACGTCATGAAGCAGTGGTTCGCCGATAGCACGAACCCCGACGACTTCGACGGCACTCTCGCTGGCGGGCTGGTCGGTGCCGACATGCTGCTGGGACTGGCAGGGCCGGACCTGGTCACCGCTGAGCAACTCACGAAAATGACGTCGGATGCTATCGTTTTCGCCCTCTCAAATCCCGATCCTGAAATCTGGCCGGAAGAGATCCCTGACAACGTGCGCGTTATGGCGACGGGTCGGACCGACTACCCGAACCAGGTCAACAATTCACTCTGCTTCCCGGGTTTGTTCCGGGGTGTGCTCGACGTGCGGGCCTCCGAGATCAACGACGAGATGAAGATCGCCGCGGCGACCGCGATCGCAAGTGTCATCCCCGATTCACACATCTCTGAAGACTTCATCATTCCCAGTGTCTTCGACCAGAACGTTGCCCGACGTGTGGCGCGCGGTGTCTCCAGGATGGCGCAGGAGACCGGGGTGGCACGGCGACGGCAACGTCGAGGTGACGAGGTGTACGCCACGTTCAGGGTTCGCGGCTGAAACTTGACTGGCTGCCACTTCTTGGGGATCATCTGCCGCAAATGAACATTTCGATCATAGGCGGCGGAATCGTCGGCTGCGCAACGGCTTATTACCTGTCGAGGGACGGTCACGACGTAACGCTGTTCGAGCGTGACTCGCTGGCGCAACACGCTTCGGGGTTCGCACTCGGCGGCCTGAACCCGCCTGTCGGTAAAGTACCGAGCGAGGCCTATCTCACGCTCGCGGAATATTCGATCAGTCTTCACCGTGAACTTTCCGGCCTGCTGACCGGTGCGGGCAACGAACGCCCTGACTTCCAGCAGAAACCAACCCTGTCGCTGGTCAAAGATCCGGTCGAAATGGCGGCGATGCAGCAGATCCACAGGGCGTACGCCAACGATAGCTCCGTTGACGTCCGCTGGTTGGGCCTGGGCGAACTGAGTCACATCGACGCCCGGGTTTCTCCATCGGTGCTTGGTGGCCTGTACTTCGGCGACACCTACGAGCTCGACCCCTACCGGCTCACTCTCGCGCTATGGCAGGCAGCCGAGCAGCAGGGCGCACGGCTGGTGAACAGGGAAGTGACCGAAATCGCGGTGAACGGCGACCGGGTCACCGGAGTCGTCTCTGCCGATGGTGCGGTGGCTGCCGACGCGGTTGTCGTTGCCGCTGGTCCCTGGAGCGCCGGAGTCCTTTCGGCAGTCGGGGTGAACGTCCCGGTCACTCCCCTCAGGGGGCAAATACTCAGGCTCGACGCTCCCGGCCCACCACTCAAGGTCCATTTTTCCTGGGGCTCCAATTACGCCACGTCGAAGGCTGACGGACTCCTGTGGGTCGGCACCACCGAGGAAGAAGTGGGGTTCGATGACAGCACCACGGATGCCGCACGCGATCAGATCATCGGCCACGCTGTCCAGGTACTGCCATACCTGGAAGATGCGCAACTCGTACAGCAAACGGCGTGCCTGCGCCCGATGACACCGGACAGGTCGCCGATAATCGACGCTGGGCACGGACCCGATGGCCTGGTCATCACGACCGGTGGCGGCCGACAGGGTATCCTGCTGGGCCCTGCGATGGGCAGTGCAGCCGCGACGCTTGCCGATGGAACAGGGGCAGCCGTCGATCTCACTGCTTTCTCGCTTGCCCGATTC
>JASLNQ010000391.1 GCA_030745955.1 Dehalococcoidia bacterium
TGTCTGACGCTGGCCTCGCCGAGGTCGTGGGCGACAAGGGGGAGCACAGCAATCAGACGCTGACCGAGTTTGCGGACATCGGGCTGCGCAGCTACATCTCGGAACCGGACCGCGGGCGGCGCAACTGGACGGGGAAGGCCGACGCCCGCGCCGCCGTCTATGCCAATCGGCGGCGGATTCGGGGCGCCCGCGGGCAACGCCTGTTGCGACAGCGCGGCGAACGGCTGGAACGGCCCAATGCGCATCTCTACGACACCGGCGGCATGCGCCGAGTGCATCTGCGCGGCCATCCCAACATCCTGAAACGCGTGTTGGTGCACGTCTGTGGGTTCAATCTCGGGTTACTCATGCGGCAGCTGACGGGCGTCGGGACGCCGCGGAGCCTCCAAGGCCGCGCGGCAGCCGTGCTCGAGGCCCTGACCGCTGCTTTGAGCCGCCTCTGGACCCTCGCGGCGCCCTCCTGGGCGCTTGAGGCGCCAGATCGGCCGGATTGGTCGGTTATCGACGCTCGGACGCGGTGTTACGAACACCTACCCATCGATTTGCGAATCGGTGCTTCTGCCACGGGCTGCTAGAACTGCTGCCTTGACCACAATTTTTTCGATCCTACTGTCTGCAATCTCAATATCGCCGGTCGCACAGTCCAGAACGCCCATCGATGTCGCGGCACTCGGCCCGCAGGTTGGCGAACGTGTCCCTGATTTCAACCTTTCTGACCAGAATGGTCAGATCCAGACCCTCGCATCGATCATGGGGGCGAATGGTGCGATGTTGTTATTTCACCGCTCGGCCGACTGGTGACCCTACTGCAAGGCGCAACTCGTGGAGTTGCAGGACCGGCTGGAAGAACTCGAAGACTCAGGCATAGGCATCGCAGCGATCAGCTATGACTCTCGGGAAGTGCTCGCCGACTTCGCTGCAAGGCTAGGAATCACGTTTCCCCTGCTTGCAGATGATGACTCATCGGTCATCACAGAATTCGGAATACTGAACACGATTGTGGCAGAGGGACTCGGTCCTAACCAGGACGACCCCGAGGTCGTGGCTGATATCCATAAGTACGTGGCCGCGGCCGTGTTCGATTCCATTCCACTGAGGCAGATGATCAACGGAACACCCTTTCCTGGCACCTTCGTACTCGACGCGGATGGGCGCGTCACATCACGTTTCTTCGAGGACTTCTATCGTGAACGCAGCACGACGTCGACCGTAATGCTAAAGGCGGGAATCGGGCTAACTCCCATCGCCGCGATTGAAGGGTCCACGGCGCAACTGACGTTCGTTGCCTACCCCAGCAACTCGGCAGTTACGAACGGTACCCGCTTTGCCCTGGCGGTGGATGTCGAACCCAACCCGGGAATGCATGTGTATGCACCTGGCGCTGAAGCGATGGGATATCGGGTGATTGGACTCAACATGGCGCCGTCGGAATACGTTCGCTTCGAGCCGGTGAGGTTTCCGGAATCGGACATCTATCACTTCAAGCCGCTCGATGAGGACGTGCCGGCCTATCAGGAATCATTTACCCTGCTGCAGGAGGCGGTGGTCGATGCATCCGCCGAAGCGGAAGAGGCCATGGCCGAACTCGATGCCTTCACCTTATCCGGTTCACTCGACTACCAGGCTTGCGACGACGCCGTCTGCTACCCGCCTGCCTCGGTGGCGATCTCCTTTACCCTGGAACTGGAACACCTCGATTACCAGCGCGCGAATCGGTGACGAAGGGCGTTGTCAAGTCGACGGGGAACAGGCAGGCTCAGCGAGGTACCGCAGCTCAAGCGCCGCTCACCCGGCAGGCGTCCAGGGGGTTGAGACCGCAGCGTTCAGGGGGTTCCAATATCTGCTATCGTCCCTCGACAGCAGGTCTCTTCCGTCGCAAGAAAAGGAGCCCGGTGATCGCAAAGGCTCCACATCCCGGCGCAATCAGCAGCAACAAGCCCCAGTCCAGAGTCAGCTTGTTCGTCTCCTCATTGAATCTGAAGCATCGAAGTGATGAGCCTCCCTGGGCAATCGGCGTAAATGGCACATAGATGCCTCGCAACTCCAGCAGCAAATCGCGCATGCGGCCCTTGTCGACAGTATTGCCGGCAAGTATGCGTACTACCTTGCCATCACGCACCGCGGCCAACAAGCTCGGGTGATCGAACTGGTCGGTCCCTGGAACGGCGGCATACCAAAAACCAATCGCGTCGGCGATCCCATCAATCGTCTTCTTCTCAGCGGTTCCGACATACCATGCCTTCTCCGTGGGCAGATCGAGACTGTCGGC
>JASLNQ010000392.1 GCA_030745955.1 Dehalococcoidia bacterium
GGCGCCTGCACGGTGATGCTCGACGGCAAGACGGCCTGCTCCTGCCTGGTGCTTGCACCCGAGGCCGACGGTCGTGAGGTGACCACTGTCGAGGGCCTTGCCGACCACGGCCACCTGACGCCGGTGCAGGAAGCCTTCGTAGATAACGCCGGACTGCAGTGCGGTTTCTGCACGCCGGGCTTCATGATCGCCACCACCGCCCTGCTGAGCGAAAACCCGCACCCGACCGAGGGTGAGATCCGCCTGAAACTGGCTGGCAACCTGTGCCGCTGCACCGGCTACGACAAGATCGTGCGGTCGGTGCAGGACGCTGCGGAGCGACTCAGCAAGGCGTAACAGGCCCACGACCAGCGATCCCAGCGATTTATTGGCTGGCACTCAGGCGATTCACAGCTTCACTACGCATACTCGTTAGTAGCCGGTATTTAGTCGGCTTCGTTTCGTGTTGTTCGGGGTTAGTGGTTGTCAGGTTGAATTCCAGCAAGAATCCTTCTCGCTACGCCTCTCGTTCCCAGCGACTCGCAGGAACCGAGTTGACCATGTCCCTATCGTTGGGGCGCGTGCTCACGATAATGCTGGCCACGCTGGCGATAGTCCTCGTGAGCTGCGGCAGCAACGACAGTGAGCCCGTGCGGGGTCCGTCCGATGGCAGTACAGTCTCCCCGACCGCAAGAACACCCGGAGCGTCAACAAGCACACCGGTGAAACCGGAGGATACGGCAGACCCTACCAGCACGACGGCACCGGGTGGTTCGCTCCGGGACCGGCGCGATCCCGCGCGCAGCGGCGATAACACGCCTGTACCGGCCCCCACACCAACACCCCAACCCGAACCTGCTGTTGAGGCAACCGGAACGCCCGCGCCCGATCCGCCACTCTATACCGGGTATGACCTCGAATTTTCAACTGGCGATTTCTGGCGGTTCCGGTGGGAATACACCGACCGCAGCTGCGCCCAAGGCTCAGGGTGCAAGACGAAGGAAGGCGATGGCATATTCCAGGTGACACTTGGCGAATCAAAGGTGTGGGAAGGTGTCACGGTTTACCGGGTGATCGCCGCCGGAGATACCGGGTATGAGGACAGTTCGACTGACCGTACGTTCGTGCCCGAGTGGGATTACCTGGGTGTAGACGGACACCGGATCGTGGCCACCAACGCCACGGGCAGCTCGAAACTGGTCACACTTTTCGATGGAAAGACCGGTGCGTGGCCCGGGAGTGGCTTCTTCGATGGCCGGTTCCCGGAGAAGTCGCTGGTGCGGGCGTCCAGTGGTCAGCTTTCCGGCTCGAATGAATTCGCAACATGGGACGGTGTAAAGACCGGGCCATGGCACTACGTGAATGCCAACGACAGCGGTGGCGAGTGCTCGACTTTCGATGGCCGGATACTCTGTCCCAGCGAGGAAAAGTTCGACTACAACGAGACGGAGTACTACCGCCCCGGCATAGGTCCCTACGCCTACCTGTTTAGCTACTCGATGAGTTTCTCCGGCGGGGGATTCGCGTCCAGTTTCCAGACCAACGAGCGGGTTGCGCTCATAGCTTCGTCGTTCATGGGCGACGACGCCGGCGATTTCGGTAAGCCAACCCCGGTCCCGCCAACGCCGACTCCCACGGCAACGCCGGAGCCCATCGTGCTGGGCGATCCGCTGTTCGGGCCGATCGACGGCAGCATGGCGTTGGCCCAGGCCGGTGGCCAGATCCCCGAGTACAGCAGCGGTGTGAACATCGATAGCGGTATCGTCGACGTGGTCTTCGAAAACCCGAACGTGTCGGGCAAATGGAGCCACGGGATCGCGTTCCGCCAGTCGGGAGAAGAAACTTTTCACGCGGTCTTCATCACCAGCGATGGCACATGGGGACACTTCGCCAGGGGTGGATCGCTCGACAGCCAGGTAGTGATTGCCCTGGGTGAATTCGACTTCAACACAGGCGGTGGGGAGTCGAATTCAATGACGCTATCTTTCGGGGATGGCGGCGGCATCTTCATGGTCAATGACGAGGAAGTGGCCAAACTGGACATGGGATACCGGGGTGCGAGCCAGCCGGGCGATGTCAAGGTGATGACAGCCCTCTTCCCTTCGGACGACCTGTCCGGGGGCACTACCTACTTCAAGGGGTTCGTCGTTTACGCACTGCCGTAGTGCGATTGCGTTGGCGAACCGGATTCGGACCGGGGGGTCAGTCGCGTTTCCTGGCGAAAATGTAGTTGGCACCCGGGGACCACCTGTATGTCCCACCTGTATCC
>JASLNQ010000393.1 GCA_030745955.1 Dehalococcoidia bacterium
TCGAACCCCTTCTGTATCGTCGCACTCGACGACCGTGTCGACATTTGCGCCGAGGTGCTCAAAACCGCTGGCGAGCCATCGGCTGCCGAACGCGAGCAGGCAGCAAACCTGAAGCGCGTCGTTTTCGAGGGAATTACCACTGCAATTGAGAACGGGCTGGCGAAGTCGGGCGTCGGGATATGGGCCGATAGTGACCTCGGCGAATCGGTGCTGCTCAGGGCCAGGGCGATGTCGATGCTGGCGGTCTCATCACCGGGCAGTGGGGCCCACTCCCTCGGCAGGTTGAACATCGATTACACCGGTGTCAGGCTGACATTCAATCCGGACAGCCCGAGAGAAACGCAGACCGAGCTCCTCAATCGGCTGAAGGTAGTTTCGGAAAAGGCGCGTAACAAGTTGATGCCGTTGATGATCGAACTGGACACGGTCCCGACACCGACTCAGATCGAGATGTACCACGGCGCGCAAGAGGCGCGGTCGATACTGCTGTTAACGGCGATCCAGCAGCTCCAGGACACGGGTGTCGAGCCCGCCATCTGGGCGCTCGAACCGGGCATTGACGAAGTCTTCATCGCGACGCTCGCAGCACAGATGCACCTCGACGACCGGAACACGAAAGTGTTGATCCTGGCCTCCGGCGAACTGGCCACCGGGCAGGTTGGGACGGGCCTTTCGGCCACCGAAAAGGCAACGGTCAGGCTGGCAGCACGGATTCACGGTGTCGATGGCCTGCTGATCGGTCCCGGTGCGTATTTCCGGCACCTGGTGCGGTTCAACGAGGGCTTGATCGAGCGGCAGGAAGCGGTCGATGCAATCGCATCGCACCTGAGCGATTCAAACGACATCTTTGAACAATCCCGTGCCACTTCAAGGACCCTCTAGCGATCTCCCGCATGCCTCCGAAACCGGTGAGAACAGCCGGGTGCGTGCGTTCATTTTCGACCTCGACGGGACCCTCGTTGAGACGGAGCGGCTGAAAGCCCGTTCGTACGCTGTGGTGCTGGGGAACCTCACGGGTGCAAACGCCCCGGACCCACGGGCGATCGAGCTGTACGAACGGATTGTCGGTTCGACCGACGAGATGGTCTGCCGGCAAATGATCGACGAGTTCGACCTGGCGGACACGCTGGAACCGGTAGACGGGGAACCCTGGAAAGGGCTGCACCGGATACGCATGGACGAGTACCGGCGCGGTCACGGTGCACCCGAGCAGTTAGTGTGCAACGTTTATCAGCACAATGTGGACCTGCTGCGGCATCAGAAGTCGATCGGGCGTATCGTCGCGGTGGCTACATCGTCGTTAACCGATGAGGCCCGGCGTGTGCTGGACGCACTCGGGCTGCGGGTGCTGCTGGACGATATCGTCGGTCGCGATGCCGTGAAAGAGTCCAAGCCCGATCCCGAAATTTACGTGCACACAATGGAGCGACTCGGCGTTGGTCCGGACGAGGTCGTAATAGTCGAGGACTCGCCGATCGGTACTAAGGCCGCGATGGCTTCCGGCGCGGCGTGGGTATGTGTAAGCACCCCGTTTTCCCGGCAGGCCATCGAAACGACTTCGGGGCTCGACAGGCGGTGGATCGTGCATGATCCGGCTAAACTCAATGAAACTGTCGGTCGCAGGATTGAACTGATAGAAAGAGCGTGACAGGTGGCGGGTGGCTGGCCACACGTGTTGCGAAACACCAGAACGCACGGCGGAGTAATTAGATGAAACTCGGGATGGTTGGACTCGGTCGCATGGGCGGCAACATGACCGAACGGCTGCTAAACGATGGGCATGAAATGGTCGTGTACGACCCCGACTCTTCGGCGGTCGAGTCGCTTGCGGAAAAAGGCGCTTCAGCTGCGGCCTCACTGGCCGATCTCGTCGGTCAGTTAGGAGCGCCGAGGACAGTGTGGGTGATGGTCCCGGCAGGCGATATCACCGAGCAATCTGTGAACGATCTCGTCGAACTGCTTGCGTCAGGCGACACACTGATCGATGGCGGAAACTCGAACTACAAGGAATCGCAGCGGCGGGGGAACACGCGGCGGCGGGTGGTATCGATTTCCTTGACTCAGGAACCAGTGGTGGCGTGTGGGGGCTCGCCAACGGCTACTGCCTGACTGTGGGCGGGGACCGCGGGGCTTACGACCGGAACCGGCCGATATTCAAAACGCTCGCGCCACCCGATTCCGATGGCAACCTGTATGTCGGCCCCAGCGGGTCGGGTCA
>JASLNQ010000394.1 GCA_030745955.1 Dehalococcoidia bacterium
CGTACGCTAGCACCTCGGGCACGGCAACTCAACTTCGAGCGTGCTTCCTGGCGGTGGGGCAGGGAAAGCAACCACGCGAGTCGACGCCTCACGATTTCAGGCGCGTGTGCCGGTTCGGATAGCGAAACCCGCACCGGCCGACCCACTTGAAACGCTACCTGCCCGAACGCCGTGCGCCATCAGGCGGTCGCTACCCCCAGGGGAGCGGTGCCAGTGCCGCAGGGTCGGTCTTGGCGTCTATTACCACCGGCCGGTCGGCCTTCAGGGCCTCTTCGATGGCGCCCTTCAGTTCGCCTGGTTCGGTGACCAGTATCCCGATAGCACCCATCTCCTGCGCAACGGCGGCGAAGTCGACGCTGGTGAATTTCCAGACGTTGTCCCCACCGCCCGCGTTGTCGGCGAAGGCCCGCTTCACGCCACCCTGCGTCTGGTTGAACGAGCTGTTGTCGTTGATAACCGTGACGAGTGGAATGCCGTGGTTCACTGCCGTCTCAAGCTCGGTCAGGTGGTACCAGAGCCCGCCGTCACCTGTTAAGCAGATCACCGGCCGGTCGCCGACTCCACACTTGGCTCCGATGGCAGCCGGGAACGCCCAGCCCAGCGACCCTGCGCAGCGGAGGAACTGCTGACCCGGCTTGTTGATGTCGAGATACATGCCCGCCCACATGGCGTTGTGGCCCGTATCGACCACTACCACCCCATCGTCGGGCAGCGCGGCCGACACTTCTTTGCACAGACGTTCGGGCCGCATCGGCGTGGCGTCGGACTTCCAGCGCTGTTGATGTTCAGCCGCCCAGTCCGATTCGATTTCTGCCATTCTGCCGAGCCAGCCATCACGCCCGGCGACGGGGCTGACGGCATCAATCAGTGCCCTCATCGATTCGCGTGCATCGCCCAGCGCACTGGCGCTGTTCGGGTAGTTACGGCCAAGTTCAGCGCCGTCGACATCAATCTGGGCGACCTTTACTCCCAGCCCCGGGATCTTCCAGTCGTTGGTCACCTGGCTGCCTGTCCGGCTACCGATGTAGAGAACGAAGTCGGCTTCACGAATGAGCTTGTTGGCCGACGAGCGTGAATATGAGCCGACCAATCCCACGTTGAGCGGGTGGTCATCGGGCACCTGTCCCTTCGCATTCAGGGCGAAAGCCATCGGGATGTTCAGCTTTTCGATTAACTCCCGTAACTCGGCAGCCGCACCGGATATCGTCACGCCACCGCCGGCAACGATGGCCGGCCGTTCTGCGTCGGTGAGGAACTGTGCGATCGTCGCGATATCGGCCGGATCGGGGTGTGCACGGAACGGCGGCATCGAGCTGAACCGCGGTTCGGGGATGACCTCGAAGTCCTCATGGGGGCCCATGAGGTCGGCGCCACTGATCCCGGGGAGGTCGAGGTGAGTGGGTGCTGGTGCACCGGATACGGCTTCGCGAAACGCCTGTCGTAGCAGCAGCGCCAGCTCGGCCGGCGATTCCACTTCAGTGTTGAATTTTGTGACTGCGTCATACGCAGCCCGATGGTCGATTTCCTGGTAGGAATGCCGCTGCCGCCAGCCCGGTTGCCTGCGTCCGGTCAGCGTTACCACTGGCGATAGCGCGAGGAATGCGTCCTGCAAGCCCGCAGCGAGGTTAACGGCGCCAACCGACTGCCCGAACGCCACGCTCGGTGCGTTTCTCACCCGCGCATAACCGTCGGCCATGTACGCAGCCGACTTCTCAGAGTGGGCCATGACGGGTGTTCCGTCCAGTTTTTCAAACTCAGCGAGGACCGGGTAAAGGACCGCGGGTACGAAGAAGATGTGGTCGACACCGTAAGACTTCACCGTCTCCGCCACGAACCGGGCACCAGTCATGTTGGCCATCGAAAACCGATCCTTTCGCAAAAAACTTATTCGCGGCAATCCGGGGAGCCCCGGAGAGCAGGTCTCGCGGTCCACACCACCTGCCTGCCTCACGTTGCTATGCGGCGACTCTCGTTGATCGCAAACGCGACGCGATCCTAATGCAGAAGCGCATCCGAAGTTAGCGCCACCCTGTTAAATCTGTGGATTTTCGTGAAGGGCAGCCGGTGCTGTCGGCGGACACGGCACCCTGAAATCGCCGCCTCGGAACTCCGACTAGAGCCTCAGGTCGAGACGTGGCGTCATTAGCGCCTCGGAAAGGTTGGTCTCCTTCATGAACCTCAGCAACAACTGGTGAT
>JASLNQ010000395.1 GCA_030745955.1 Dehalococcoidia bacterium
GGAGTGTCCCAGAGCTCGATGTGGCCGTCGACAACCTCCCACGGCTTCTTCAGCAGACCGTTCCCCAGACCGGCGTCGACCTGTTCCTGGATCAGAAAATTGGGCACCACGGCGTCGACCAGCATGCAGGCTGCGAGGGCCAGTGGGCCAATGGCGCAGTGGGGCATGATGTGCTGGTAGTAGACCTCGGCGTAGTTCGCGATTCGCTTCAGTTCTGATGGCCCGCCGCAGTGAGCGACATCGGGCTGGAGCAGCGATACGGCCTGCTTCTCGATCACCTGGCGAAACTCCCAGCGGGAGAGGAGGCGCTCACCTGTGGCGAGCGGGAACGGCACCTGTTCCTGGATGCGCTTCAGGGCGTCTACGTTCTCCTGCGGCACCGGCTCCTCGACAAACATGGGCCGCATGCCCTTGATCTCGTTGCACACCTCGACCGCCAGGCCGGGGGTCATCTTGGCATGGAAGTCGAAACACAGCTCGACATCGTCGCCGACCCACTCTCGCATCATGTAGGCGGCCTTGACGAACTCGTCGATGCGGGACGGCGGCTCGTGGGCACGCCAGGTCCCTGCGGGGCCCGCCTTGTAGCCGGTATAGCCCATCTTCTGGAGCATCGTAAGCCGTTCGCGCGACTGCTCAAGCCCCTCATCCGAGAGGTCACGGATGCCCCAGTGGGCGTAAACGCGGATCCTGTCGCGCACGTTACCGCCCATCAGCATGTAGCTCGGGACGCCGAAGTGCTTGCCTGCAATGTCCCACAGTGCGGCGTCGATACCGGCGATTGCCGACATGTTGTGGGCGCCGCCCCGGAAGAACGCTGAGCGGTACATCCCCTGCCAGTGGTGCTCGATCCGCAGCGGGTCTTTGCCGATCAGGTACTCGGCGTACTCATCTATCGCCGCTGGCACTGAGTGCGGCTTGCCCTCGAGGGTGCTTTCGGCCCAGCCCTCGATGCCGGTGTCGGTCGTTATTCGGACCAGCCGTGTGCGGTTGCGGGGTGCGAACTGGTCAACTCGAGTGATTTTCATTTGTCTTCAACCTGCTTTGCCCATATCGGTGATTCGTCACTTTTTTTCGGCGCAGCGCCGTCGTTAATGACGGCCAATCAGGGTCGCGGTCCAGCGCGTTCGCTGAATCGCTGGCATCCTACCCCTCCGGGCAGCGTCGCGGGGTGGCAGTGCCACGTTTATTCGGGGATGGGTGATATCGTTTGAGAATTAGTAGATAGCAATAAAGAGCAATCGTTGGTCGATTCGAATCGAATCGAACTCCGTTACTGGCGAAAGGTGACTCTGTCGATGCTTAAGCGGTTTTTAGAAAATGGGACAGACCCGGTATGCGGGATGAGCGTTGACACCGGCGATCCACCGGGCGGAACTTACGAGCACTCGGGGACGACGTATTACTTCTGCGGAAATGAATGCCGGAAGGCTTTCGAGCAAGACCCGTCCTCTTTCTTACAGGTGGAAGAACAGGGCGACCCGATTCCGAGTGCGACGCATGGTGGGTCGGGCGCGAACTCGGATCCAACGGCGCCGATATTGTTTACTGCCACTGATGACCCTTCAGGCGAAGACAAATTCGTGGATGTCGTATATCAGTGCGTGTGTGGATGCCGCCCCGGGGCGCGGGTTGAAACGGGTTCAACCGAGGCCGGGAGCGAACACTGTTGCTGTGGACGGGTTCACTTCGCTGGTGTTGAACCAGAACGCCAACTGAGGTTGTATATGGCGGAACGGGCGAAGACAAATATGGATGAAGACGTTGGCCCATACGTTTACGCCCGGTCAGAGGCAACGACGGCAACGGGGAAGAGTGTTGCGATTTCGTACGCCCAGCCGGTGCGTCCAAGGAAATAGCAGCAATCCGTAGCAGTGTTTACGGCCGGGTGCTCGAGGCACTTTTTGGGGGCTTCACAAGGCTCTGGAGAGCAAGCCGGCGCTGCGCGTTGGTCAGGGCGAGAGTGGCCGACGCGCGCCTACTTCCGGGCGATGAACATGCCTGAGGCACGGGTGACAGCGAAGTGGCCGTTAAGTTCGATGTGTTCCCGGACCGTGCTGGTGAGTCGCGGTTCGTCGAGCCTGGCGTCCATCGAGACTGCGTAGTCGATGACGACCTGCGGGTCGGTGGCCAGTGCGATCGAACCGTCGAGGACCGTTTCGACCTTCAGGAACTTATCTCGGAG
>JASLNQ010000396.1 GCA_030745955.1 Dehalococcoidia bacterium
TCCTCCACTACCAGGAGCACGGCACCCACATCAGGGTCTGGGCAGCCAAAAACTCGCTGGCACCCCCCCGGAACTGACGCCCACGCTGCAGGGATCAACCCCGCGAGCGCAGCCCATTCGACATGCCCTCGTCCCGACCCCTGCGGAGGGACCCGGCCGATTCCGCAAATAAGCCCCCTTTCGCCCGATTCGCGGTACCGAACGAGATCGTGACCTGCAAATGTGACAGGGATGGGCAGGGCTACGGTTAGCTGAACCGCGGGGCCGTCCCGCACTGGCAACTGATCCCGGATCAAGTCCGGGATGACAATTGAGTGGTGCCGCCGCGGGGAGACAGTGAAATGGCGCTGCCACGGGATGACAGTGGAGTGGCGCAGTCACGGGGTGCTTACCCCTGTCTGCCTGTTAGCCGTCTTCCGTAACGATGTAGCGCGGGTGCCACTCGCCCCGCCACGACGTGATCTTCGTCGGAGTGACCTTTACGAGGTACCTGAGCCGGTCGGCTGTCTTCGCCGCATACACCGGTCCGTCCGGCCCCATGTAACGCACCGCCATCTCGTCGGCTATCTCTTTCACACGCCCGACCAGGCCGACCGGACCCTCGACCACCTCGGCGATGCCCTCGATCGTGACCCGGCTGTGCTCCGGCTCAATGTCATCGGCGCAGGAAATACACACCCGCGGCTCCTGCGCCAGGTTCTCGAACCAGCTCGAACGGCTGCGGGGAATGACCCACATCGCCTCGCCGTCCCACTGCTGCCAAACCGGTGCGACGTGGGGAGCGCCATCGGGCCGCACCGTAGCGATGCGGGCGATGATCGGTCGCGCCAGCAGATCGTCGATCTCCCGGCGCGAGAGTTTTCCTGATCGTGGACTCACCACCTACCCGCCGACCCGTTTCCACTTACGAAGGCTGGTGACCTCCCGTACCGGGTCCTGCTGCGACCCGAACGCCGTGTACGACACTTCGGCGACATACACCGAGCCCTCGGAATCGACCGCCATGCCATGCGGCGCTATGAACTGGTCGTGGCCTTCACCACCGTGCTCATTGCCGAACCTCGTCACCTCGTTCCCCTCCCGGTCCATTACCACGACCCGCAAACCCAGCCTGCGCACACCTTCCTGCACCGGCGGGGGGCCAGCCTCGGCGACGTACATGTTCGTGTCGTCGCCCTTGCCGTCGGTAATCGCAATCGGGCGGTGTGCGTGGATCTGCTTTACGAACTCGCCATCGGTCGTGAAGGTCTGCAACCGGAAATTCTCACGGTCGCAGAGTGTCACCTTGTCGGCACCGTTCATGGCGATGTTGTGCGGTAGCGAGAACTGACCCTCGAGAGTCCCCGGTTCGCCCCACGACTTGATGTGGGTCCCATCGGAATCGAACTTGTGAATCCTCGAGTTTCCGTAGCCGTCGGAGATGAACAGATCGCCGGTATCGGGCTGGATGGCCACATGAGTCGGCCGATTGAACGGGTCGCCTTCCTGCCAGGCCGCGGCCTTGCCTTTCTCCCCGAGCCGGAAGAGCAGCTTCCCCTCCTTTGTTCGCTTCTCGATCATGTGGGCGTCATCGTCGGCGAGGTACAGGTTGTTCTCGCCGTCGATTGTGATGCCGTGTGGCCGGACGAACTCGCCAGCGCCCCAGGTCTCGAGAAAGTTCCCCTCCCGGTCGAAAACGATGACCGGGTGATCGCCCCGGTTGAAGACGTACACGTTGTCGTCCGAGTCGACCGCCACCGCAGTCGCTTCCTTGAAAAACATCGGGTGCGGGAGCTTCGCCCAGTACGGGACTGGCTCATAGACAGTTGTTGAAGTTGCTGAGCTGACCATTTTTCTATTCCTGTTCGTCTGGCGGGTTGTTTGTTTTGGCTGGAAAGTGGGGCTGGCGATTGTCGGTTATCTAGACTCGCCTCCACTTCCTGAGGCTCACGACTTCGCCGAGGGGCGGCTCGTCTCTCCCGGAGTTGGCCGGATTCGAGAAATAGTTGGTCCAGGCGACTTCGGCGGCATATATCGAACCCTCCGAATCGGTCGAAACGCCGTGCGGAGCGGTGAACTGCCCCGGCCCCTCACCGGGAAGCGCCCCGCCGAGGTGCTGCTCGAACCTGCCATCGGGCGAGAGCACTGCGATCTTCGCTCCGAGGTTCGGGACACCCTGCTGAACCGGC
>JASLNQ010000397.1 GCA_030745955.1 Dehalococcoidia bacterium
TTCGACTGCTTTTTGCGTGGCACGATCGAAAACTACAGGGGAATGCGGGTCGGCGCGGCTACACCCGAGGCGCGGGCGGCCCAGCGGCTCACAATCGGCCCGTGGATACACAACCCCGGCGTGGCCGACATGCGGGAGGCCGGCGCGGTCGATTTCGGCGAGCAGGCGGCACTGGGGTGGTTCGCAACTCGCCGGAGGTGGTTCGACCACTGGATGAAGGGTGTCGACAACGGGACCGATTCCGACAGGCCGGTCAAATTGTTCGCCATGGGTATCAACGAGTGGCGCGAGTTCGACGAATGGCCCCCGGCCGCGATCACCTACACGCCGTACTACCTCGGTGGCAATCGCGACAGCCCCCCGGATGACGACACAGGACCCGCGAAATCCCTGAATGATGGCGGGTTGAGCGCAACTCGGCCCGAAGTCCGTGGCGAACTCTTCGACGAATACGAATCCGACCCCGAAAACCCGGTGCGGTCGTTCGGCGGCGGGCACCTCGGCGACAACAACGGTCCGCAAGACCAGCGCGGCTATGAAGATAGCGTTCTCACCTACACCTCCGAACTCCTCGAACATCCGCTGGACGTCACGGGTCCGGTGAAGGCCGTGCTGCACGCATCGTCAACGGCGGTTGACACCGACTGGGTCGTGAGGATCACCGATGTCTGGCCCGACGGCACATCGATGCTGGTTTGCGACGGTATTCTGCGGGCCCGCTTCAAGGACTCGTTCGAGAAGCCGATTTTGCTTGGGCCGGGTATGCCGATGGAGTTCGAGATCGACCTGTGGGCCACGAGTCACGTGTTTCAGCGGGGTCACCGGCTGCGGGTGGCCGTCGCGAGCAGCAGCTTCCCGAGGTGGGACCGCAACTGGCAGACGGGCCGGAACAATGCACGCGAAACGAGCGGTGTCATAGCCCGCAACCGCATCTTCCGGGATGCGATCCGCCCATCTCACCTGCTACTGCCGTTGCTCTGAGTTCGAGTTCCCCCTGTAGCCGGAACTTCCGAAGTGCTGAACTACCCAATTGCCGCAGCAAGGCTCCGGCGCGCCCGTAGTACATGTGCCCGTCGTTCTTCAGCCCTTACGTGCCGTGGACCGGCCATGCTGATCCCACATCAGGCATTGTTTCGCTCGTTTTCATGTACGTGTGCGCACACGGGGTGGGTGGGTCGTTCCCACATGCCTGTTCCCCTATCCGTGGCTAATCTCGGAATATGGGAACAGTCCTGGCAGTTGGCACCGGCCTCCGCCGCATTACCAGACGCTCCAGAATCCTTCTGCTCGCAACAGCTATCGCAGCAGTTGGATTCGTCGCGCCCGCGAGCGATGCCAACACCGTCTTCGCCGCGCAGGCAGGGACGCTCAGCATAACCCCGGCCTACACAGGTCTCACGTCGACCGTTACTGCAAGCGTGTACGATCCAGACCTGAACGTGACCGTACTGAGGGAGTTCGAGTCGACCGACTCGTCGGGCAACCCGTACGTCCTACCGGCGGGCAGTCTCGGCACCGTGACGATTTTCAAGCTGCAGAACGCCCCGGTGGGTGATTTCGACGGAAACGGCACAGTAAGCAACGCCGATCTCCAGGTCAGTTCGACAAAATCGGTCGTTCAGTGGGTGAACAAGGACTCCGGGACCTTCCAGCTGATCCACGTCGAGACCACCTCGCAAACCGAGAACTTCACGGTTACCTACCGGAGCGAGAAGAACGACACCACGACAATCACGCTGCGCAGCCCTTCCGACCCATCCGGTTTCACGCTCACGTTGCGGGAGACCACGCCTACATCGCATACCTTCAGCGCCACCTTCAAAACCGGTTCGGCCACTTCGGCAACCGGTGCCACGAACGCCCAGTCGGCTACCCGGCCGGTGATCAAGGTCGCAGATGGCGATTCGGTCACACTTGAGTACGCCGACCTCAGCCCGGCCAGGTTGATCAGCCAGGCCCTGGTCATCGATGCTACGAAGCCCTCGGTGTCGATAACTTCGCCTACCCACAAGTCCGCAATCAGCAACACGACTGCGTGGGCCAGGGCGGTCGTGACGGATGCCGCTTCGGGCGTTGCACTCGATCAGATCAAGTTCCATATCGACGCCGACCAGGACGGCACATTCGACGAAGCCGGCGAGATAGTCACCGCCTCGGC
>JASLNQ010000398.1 GCA_030745955.1 Dehalococcoidia bacterium
GGGACAGCGCGCTCAGCACGTAACGCTCTTCAAGCGCAGGCCTCAGCGCCTGCCCGACCACTCCGTTGAGACCGGTCACCATTAGCTTTAGTTTTTCCGCCACGAGTAACTCTCCGATGATCGCTGGTTGAGGGATGTGAGGGTTCGCCTGCTACTAGATGAGAACAATGAGCCAGACTGCGGCACTGAGCACGAGCGAGACAAGTACCGCAGCGGATCCGAGGTCCTTGGCGCGCTGCGAAAGCGGGTGCTGCTCGGGCCCGATACGGTCGATGGTCGCCTCTATCGCCGAATTGACCAGTTCGATCACGAGCACAAACGCCAGCGGACCGATCAGCACCGCTCGCTCGACATTCGAATCGGTCAGCAGGAACGCTGCCACAGTCCCTACCACCAACAGGATTATCTCCTGCTGAAAGGCCCGTTCATTTTTGACTGCGTAGGTCAGACCACGCGCCGAGTACCGAAGCGCCCGCAGCAACAGCAGGGGATTACCCAGATCCGTGAATCGATTCATGGGTCTGTGTATACATTCTTCCTGATTCAAATGGAAGCCAGTTTGGAGACGAAACCGGTGCCCACCCGCAAATGCAGTGTGGCACCCGGGTCGCAGAACGATACAGGCCGTCCCGGCAAACAACGACATGAAAGGAACTGAAGTCCCAGGTCGTCCACAGGTTCTACAACCCAAATTCATGTACAGTCAGCGGAATCGACGACAGGGCGCCAGCCACCAAAAGTATATTCGTAAACTGTGAGATGCGGACAAATTTCCACTGGTTACTAACAGTTCTGGCACCTGCGATTGTAGTGGTCCTGGCCGCCTGTGGTGGCAGCGGTGAAGACTCGCAAGAACCACCCACACAGGCACCCGCTTCGGCAACCGCAACCCGCATCCCGGCCACGGTTACCACTGTTCCGCCAACCGCGACGCGCCCTCCGGCCACTGCGACTCCACAACCCCCGCCGACCGCAACATCACGCCCGGTGCCAACCTCCACACCCGCTGCCACGCCCACTGCAATCGCAACGACCACCGCAATGCCGACTCAGGCGCCAACCCCCACTCTGGCACCGGTGCCAACCGCAACACCGACCCCGGTACCGACCGCTGTCCCAACTTCAACTCCGCTACCCACGGCCACCACGACCCCGATCGTTACCCCAACCACAGGACCGCCAACGCCGACTCCCACCGCAACGCCAGAAGGCTTCTCGATGTTCACGGGCAGCGGAACGGTCGAAACCGAATCGTTCCTCTCCCCGCAGCACCTACCCTGGGTAATCGAATGGGTTGCCGAAGGGATCGGTCCCAACTCGATCACCGTGACGCTGTGGGATCCGGAAGGCCGGATCGAGCTAATCGAGGTTATTTCAGACACCGGCACCGGGCAGATCGGCGGGACAAACCTGGTCGTCGGAAATATGGGCACTTTTTACCTGCTAGTTGAAGGCCCCGAAGCGGGCTGGACAATCTGGATCCGGCAACAGTAGTAGCCCGATCTACCCGGCCTGCCCGCAATATCCGGCTAATCCATCGGCCCGAGCCAGGCAGTCACCCCGCCATCGGCCAGGAGCTCCGAGCCCGTAACGTATTTCGCCTCGTCAGAAGCCAGGAAGAGGATCGCGCCCGCGATGTCCGACGCATCCGCGACACGTCCGAGCGGCACGCGCCTGGCAAGTTGCTCCATCCGCCCATCGTCGAACGCACTCGCGGTGAATGGAGTGATCGCCCAGCCCGGAAGCACCGAGTTCACCCGTATGTTCTCAGGCCCGTACTGAACCGCTGCCGAGCGGGCGAAATGCGTCATGCCCGCACGCGAGGTCGCATAGGCGTTGGCCGTGGTGTGCACGGTCCTGGCCATCATCGATGAAATCAGCACGATCGAACCGCCACCGCCATCACGCATCGCCCCCACCACCGACCGCACGCCGAGGAACATCCCGAGGTTCGTCACATCCATCACCCGTCGCCAGCTTTCAACCTCGGTCGACTCGATAGTCTCTCCGCGATCGGGAATCCCGGCGGCCATAATCATGATGTCCAGCCGCCCGTGCTCCGCCACAGTAAACTCGACGGCAGAACGCCATTCTGCCTCCAGAGTGGCGTCGAGGTGAACATAGCTGGCTGCCAGACCG
>JASLNQ010000399.1 GCA_030745955.1 Dehalococcoidia bacterium
CAGGTCTCTGTCGAAGAACGCACACGAGAAGTCCTGGCGCGTCTTCACATTGGTCGAGTAGGCCGACCGCCGCAGGGCGATGGCCATCTCTTCCGTCGCCTGCGTCAGGGCGTTGCGGATCACCTCGAACTTGATCGGGTCGGCCGCCGGGTTGCCAGCTGAGCCAGGTGTGGTCATGATCGGGGGATGATAGCTGCCGGAACGCCGGGTATGTGCAGGTTTAGCTTCGGACCGACCGGTAGAACGGCCTGCAATCGAATCTGCAGGCAGACCGGCAATTCAGCCACTCGCGGGCCGCCTGCGGTGCCGCCCCCCGGAGTGCTGTGGCCGCGCCGGGGGTGTTCTACAGCGCCTCCCAGCTGGACTTTCCGCCCTCGGAGACCACCTTGCCGACATTGATCGGGTCGGGCAGGTGGCCGGCAAACACGGTCCATTTATCGGTCGCTGCCATGGTCAGCAGGCTGCGCCGGGCGTGGGTCGACATATCCGTATTCCAGTCGAAGGTCGGGCACCACGTCTGCTCGGTCACCTGCGCCACGTTGTGGAACAGGTCGCCGATGATGACGCCCGTTTCGTCTCCCGACTGGATCAACACGCACTGGTGGCCCGGTGTATGACCATTCATGGGGAGCGTCGACACGCCGGGTGCGATCTGCTCAATCCCTTCGACCAGCCGCAATGCGCCCAGGGCTTCGAGGGGTTTAACCGATTGATCGAACGCGGGGTTCGGGTTTTCCGGGTTTGTGTGGTGCTCCCAGTCGCGGGAGGCAATCCAGTAGGTTGCGTTCGGAAACGTTAGCGACGGGTTTTCGCCACCGTCGTCGTACTGGATATTCCAGCCGATGTGGTCGCCGTGGCAGTGCGTGATCACGACAGCATCAATACCACCGGGTTGCACGCCAAGTGCGGCGAGGTTATTCAGCAGCTGGCCGGGCTCGCCGGTGTGTTCCTGGACTTCAGGACCCATGGCTGTATCGATCAGGACAACCGGTCCCTCGCCGTTGGTGGCCCTTACAAGGTGGCTGCGAAACTCGGTTATCCACTTGCCGTTTGAATCGAGTGCGAACGAGCGGTAAGGGTTCCACGCCTCGGCGGGCACCGTGGTGAATATCGCCCCCGGGTCGCGCGACGGGGCCTGCAGGTCGAGGACCGGGATGACCTCGATATCGCCAATTGTTACCGGGGTTGCCATGATTTCCTAAAGACCTCGCTCTTTCTTTACCCGCCGCCACTCTTCGAACGATTCCGGCTGCGGTGGGTAGTACTTGCCGGGCGCAACGTTTTCGGCCTTGATCTTTTCCTTGACGAAGTTCTCGACCTCTTCGTGTTCGGTGGCATGCGCGAGCACCTGTTCCGCCATCCATGAAGGAACGACGATCACTCCATCGTCATCGCCCACCATCACATCGCCGGGCCGCACCAGCGCACCGCCGCACTGGATCTGGATGTCCTGTTCGGCTGGGGCAACAGTCGGTCCACCGTGAAGGCTGCGGGCCTGTGCGTAGACGATCAACCCGTAGTTTTCATCGCGGAGAACGTCGAGGTCGCGAATCGCACCGTCGACCACTACACCGTCTGCTTTGTTCATTGCCAGCTGGAGCAGTTTCACGTCACCGCCAACAACGTCCTGCACGCGGCCCTGGAGATCGGCGACGAGTACATCGCCGGGTCCACATTTGCCCATCGCCAGGTATTCGGGTGCGCCTTCACCAGAGGGCGTATCGGCCTTCAGGTCGTCCCGGTGGGGGAGGAAGCGGAGCGTTCTCGCCCGGGCGGCCATCTTCTTGCCGGGGGTGAAGGTCTGCAGCCCCTCGCACACGTTGAAGGGTGAGCCGAAGTTCCGCGTGGCACCGTACACGGTGGCCGTGGGGAGCTTTTTGAAGCCCTCGAGCACCTCGTCGGGCACGTAGGTCGGTTTCATGTCGAAGGTTGGGATATCGGGCATAACGCTGGATTCTCGTTTCGGGGTTTTCTGGCACGCACTGTGACGTGCCTGCTGTGCGCCGTTTTGTACACACTGACTGGGCCGGGATACTACTCTCGCCAACCGTCGAGTCGCAACCGCGCCCCGCCGGTAAAGCCGTTCTGACCGCCGTTTCGCTGGCAGCCGGTACGGGCCGGTCTCACACATTCACCC
>JASLNQ010000039.1:0-12699 GCA_030745955.1 Dehalococcoidia bacterium
CCTTTACTTCGAAGTCATTGTCTTTAAACACACCAGCTGCTTCGTGCACCAGTTCCTCGGTAAGACCGTGTAGACCGATCACCGATCCAATGTCCAGATCGTCGTCCCATGGAATGAACGCTTTATCCCTAACCGCGCCCAAACATGTACCATGGCGCAAGAAGAAGACCAATCCGAGCCCATCCAGGATCTGTTTCGCTTCCTTCAATACAGCTTCGGCAGTGGACATATCCATTGGTTCGAAAACTGTCGACTGCATGTTGGTGACTTGCTTTCTGGGTGTGGCCGTTTTGCCGGGGCGTTGCGTGTAAATCGGAAACGGCCGCCCGCATTACCCGGATTGGTAGGATCGCAGGCGTACACGATACGCGTGCGCAACCGGGGTCTGCTGCGGGAGACCGGCAGGCCCAAATGATACAGGGGTCGTGACTAATGTCCTGTCACGACACAGAATTCTGGACTTTGCGACCTGGCGTGTCCGCGTTTCAGGCGCACACATGATTGTTCGGGCTTCTGGAAGTCTCCGGGGTGTCACGCGTGGTTGGTCACGCTGTGGACCGTGGCGTGAAAACTGGAGCAAGGAGCCGCGATGTTAACTGATCTGGGTGTACTTCGAGTCTCGCCGCGTGAGCGTGAGTTGATGGATCGGCTTGGACGACTGAGCTCTGGTTCCGGTTCACACTCACCAGGGCTCGCAACGATGCAGCGGGCGCTCCCGGAAACCCGTGTCGATATCGATGCCTGTTTCCTTTCGAACCCACTGGCAACCGATCTCTTCTGGAGGCATTTCAACTCGGACGTCCTGGAAGACCGGGCGCTGTTCAAACGCATGCTAGAGGCATACCCGTCACAGAACAGGGTTGTTGCCGAACGGCTGTCTTCTGCCATTGGGGTGGACCGGGGTCGCATTTTTATCGCCAACGGCGCAACTGAGGCGATCCAGGCGATCATCCATAACTACTCGTCGCAAATCCACATCAACATTCCCACTTTCTCGCCCTACTACGAGTTCGCAGGCCCGGAACACGAGGTAACGACGTTCGAGCTGGATTCAGAAGACGATTTCGCGATCGATCCCGGGCGGTATGTGCAGTCGGTCCTGCGCAGTGGCGCCGATACCGCGGTGCTGATCTCACCTAACAACCCGGACGGTTACCTGGTCCCGGACGACGACCTGCACTGGATACTTTCGAAGTTGTCTGGCCTCAGAACGGTGATTGTCGACGAGAGCTTTGTTCACTTCGCCGACCGGCCCGTTGCCGGCGATGAATTGCCGACTCTTGTCGGGATCACGAAGCAGTTCGACAACGTGACCGTGGTGAAGAGCATGTCGAAGGACTTTGGGATTGCGGGGATCCGCGCGGGTTACGCGATCATGCGGCCGTCGCGGGTCAACAGGCTGCTCGATCACGGTTATCTCTGGAACACCAGCGGCATAGCCGAGTACTTCTTCTCGCTGTTCGCCCGCCCCGGGTTCCTCGATGAGTATCGGCGGGTGCTGGACATGTACAGGGGCTATATCGACCGGTTCACATTGATGACCGCCGACGCCGATTTCATCCGCACGTACCCGACGAGTGCGAACTTCCAGCTACTGGAGATGCCCGAGGGTGTTTCGGCTGAACTCGTGACCGCCCTGCTGCTGATCAGGTACGGTGTGTATGTGAGGTGCTGCAACGATAAGATCGGGCTTGACGGCGAGTTCATTCGTGTGGCTATCCGCACGGAACCCGAGAACGAGCTGGTGGTCGCAGCGCTGGCCGACGTACTGCGTCACGCCTGAGGGCCGGGGATGAGATCGTTTTGCTGTGTGGGTGTGGCACCCGCCCGGACCCGGATCGCTCCACACCGGGTGCGTCATGGCCCGCGCTATCGAAGCTGGTCAACCAGTGATTCGCATACCGACCGTTCGAGTTCACAGAGCAGAACCGCGTTTCCTGCGACCATGAAGTCGGCGTAGGCGGAGAACGACCCCCCGCTAAAATCGAGCAGCTTGCCACCCTGTGAGCGTCCTACCGCACCCTCGATCGATTCCCGGGCTGAAGGGACGCCGAACTCCAGTGCTTCCTCGTGGGTTTCGTAGAACCTGACCTCAATGTCTCTCTGGTTGAAAAAGCCGTACCAGATCTCGGTCGAGTTGGGCACGGTTTCGGTGTCGTACTGCTTGGATTTTTTCCACCCGGCCTCTGTAAAGGAATCAAGGGTAAAAGTCCGGTCGTCCAGGGTGATGAACGATTCATCAGCGGAGTCCGCGGCCTGATCGCCACTTGCCGGGTCGTCGGAAGAACCGCAGGCAGCAATTGGCAATACCACGGTCAGCAAGATCAGGCGGTAGATCAGCGCTCTTGAGATCATGACGACCTTCTCTGTGGCGTTCTGATGTGCGGCATCCATTAGGCAAGGTCTCCCGCTGTGCATCGGCCCATCGAGGTGCCGACTGCAGATTTTGCACGGACTATCCACTCCGATGCGCCGACGGAGGGGGTCAAAGCGAGGCCTGGTTTATCGAGGTTCATCGACCGATCCAGACTGGCGGTCGCTTTTCCAGGAAGGCCTTTGGGCCCTCTCCCGACCTGTAGTCGGCACTCGCCCTGATCGCCGGGAGCAGTTCGTCGTAGAGGTCCCAGGCCGCACCGTCGGGGCTGGCCGGCAGATCGGCAGCGCGCAGCATGAACTCCTTTGCCACCCTTACCGCGATTGGCGGAAGACCGCACACCTCTTCAGCCAGCTCGACGGCCCGCTCCATGAGGCGCTCGGCCGGGACGACCTCACTGACGAGTCCGTACCGTAGCGCCTCGGGAGCTGCGATAAAGCGTCCCGTCAGGACCATGCTGAAGGCGACTTTGGGTGGGAGCTGGCGGACGATCCGCAGGAGCCCACCGTCACCGGGTAGATCCCCGGTAGATTTCAGTTCCGGCAGCCCGAAGCTGGCGTGTTCGGCTGCGATCGCAAGGTCGCAGGCCAGGACTGCTTCCAGGCCACCGCCCAGGGCGTAACCGTTTATTGCGGCGATGACCGGTTTTGTCGGTGGTCGTCTCGTGAGCCCACTCCAGCCTTCGGGCGGGGTTGCGTACACGCCGTCGTGGATCGACTTGATATCCGATCCGGCGCTGAAGGCCCGGCCGCCCTCACCGGTGAGAATCGCCACCCACAGGTCGTCGTCGGCCTCAAATTCACGCCAGTTCTCTCTCATTTCGAAATGGGCGTCACGGTGGAGGGCGTTCAGGACCTGGGGGCGGTCCATGGTGATGATGGCGACGTGGCCCCGCCGTTCGAACCGGCTGAAATTACGTGGCATCAGGCATCACCCTTTCTGCCAGTGTCCGGTGGATCCGGGTTGTACTGGAATGCGATCCGGTCGCGGATCATAGTTGCGATTTCGTCGGTCGATAATCCCGCCTCGGTCAGAATTTCTTCGGTGTGTTCGCCCAGCGCCGGGGGGCGACTGGTCATGCTCATTGGCGTTTCGGAAAAGTACATCGGCATTCCGAGACCCTTGAACGTGCCACCGTGGGGGTGCTCTATTTCCGTCATGAGGCCCAGCTCGCGGACCTGGGGATGATCGAATGCCTCGTCGTAGGAGAGCACCGGCGCGAACATCGAGTTCATGTCACGGAACTTGTCGTCCCAGTGGGCCGTGGGGTGTTCACGGAACAATGGCGCAACGATTTCACACCACTCGTCCCGGCGGTCGAGGGCCTTGTGGGCGGTGTCGAAACGCGGATCACTGGCGAGGGCTGGTCTTTCAACGAGTTCACATATCTCGGGGAAGTTAACGCCCACTGCTATCCAGCCGTCGGCCGTTTCGAACAACCGGTAGCGCTGGGGGTCGCGGTCGAGAAAATCGCAGTTGAGGTAGGCCTCGGCTTCCTGCAACTGGTTGTGTACCTGGCTGGCAAGGAGCGAGACGTGGATGCGCTGCCCGACGCCGAACCTGATCTTCGCGATCAGCGCCGCCAGCGTAGCCGAGAGCAGGTGCATGCCGGCGATATAGTCGGCCTTGTAGTTCGCCGATGGCTGGGGGGCATCGTCGCCGACCATTTTGAGCGCACCGGTCAACGCAAGCGCCAGCAGATCCTGTCCCGGGCGGTTGGCCCACGTTCCCGACATCCCCCAGCCGGAGCATTCGCCGTAGACGATGCCGGGGTTCAGGTTTCGGACCGACTCGTAATCGAGGCCCAGCCGTTCCATCACGCCCGGGCGGAAGTTGTGGAGAACGCAGTCGGCCTCCGCCACGAGGTTCTTGATCGCAGCGTTCCCGTCGGGGTGCTTGAGGTCGAGGCTGATCGAGCGCTTCGAGTGGTTCAGTGCGAGGTGAAAGGTGTTAATACCGTTCAACATCACCCCGAAAGAGCGGTGCCATCCCCCTGGATCGGGCTGCTCTACCTTGATGATGTCGGCGCCGAAGTCGCCGAGGAACTGCGTGGCGAGTGGGCCGGTCTCCCAGTCTGTGAAGTCGATTACCTTGATTCCGTCGAGGGGACGCATATTGCTGTGCTCCGTCAGCGCTGAGAGCCGGTGTCCGTCACAAGTACGGTCGTTTTGCATACAGGACGAGATTCGGGATCCGGTTATGACGTGACCAGATATGAAAGATGACCCGGCGGTGCGCGAGGTCAAATATGGTTCAGCCGGTTCCGCCTGTCAACGGTCTGTGTGGGGCAGGCAGCGAAACCAATCGGTACGATGGGTCTTCAAATACGCCTTATACTGCACCGAAACCCCGGGGAGCCGCTCATCACATGCGCACAATCGACGCTATCGCCCAGATATTGAAGACCGAGGGAATCGAATATCTCAGTTGCTTCCCGACCACCCCCGTAATTGAAGCGGCGGCCGAGGTGGGAATAAGGCCGATAGTCTGCCGGCAAGAGCGGGTGGGAGTTGGCATCGCCGATGGCTATTCGCGGGTGAAGAACGGGCATCCGCCGGGCGTTTTCGCCATGCAGTACGGACCCGGTGCCGAAAATGCCTTCCCCGGTGTCGCCACCGCATATTCCGATTCGACCCCGTTGCTCCTGTTGCCCCTGGGTCAGATACGCGCCCGAGACCGCGTCTTGCCACTGTTCAGTTCCCTGCGGACTTATGAATCAGTTACGAAATCGGTAGAGCAGATGAACACGGCGGGAAGAGTCGCTGACGTGATGCGACGGGCATTCGCGTCATTGCGAAACGGTCGCGGCGGGCCTGTGATGGTCGAAATACCTTCAGACCTGTCAAATGCGACGGTCGATTCGTCGGTTGTAGACGGCTACACGCCGGTCCCGGCCGCGCTCTCCCAGGCAGACCCATCGGATATCGAAAAAGCTGCGCAGGCCCTTCTCTCGGCGAAGCGCCCGCTCATCATCGCCGGGGCCGGGGTCCTGTACGCGGAGGGAACATGCGAGCTGGTGGAACTTGCGGAGTTCCTTCAGGTCCCGGTGATGACCACCATGGAGGGCAAGAGCGCGATATCGGAGCTGCACCCGCTGGCCCTTGGGAGCGGATCGGGCGTGATGAGCGACCCGGTGCTCGAGTTCCTGCGCGATGCGGACGTCGTCCTGGTGATCGGATCGAGCATGACGCCCCACTCGATGACAACTCCCGTCCCACCCGGAAAAACCGTTATCCACTCGACAAACGACCCGGTCGACATTGGCAAGGGTGGCTCGCCTGACCAGGCGTTGCTGGGCGATTCCAGGCTGGTGCTCAAGCAGTTATTTGAAGTGGTGCGTGACATGAACGGTGGCAATCCCCGGTCGGGGGATGAAGGTCCTGCAGCGCGGATCGAGGCGATAAGGTCGGCCTGGCACGATAGCTGGATGCCGAAACTGGCATCCGGTGCCACGCCCATCAACCCGTACAGTGTTGTCTGGGAGTTGATGAGGACGATTCCCGCCTCCGAGGCGATCGTGACCCACGACGCCGGAAGCCCCCGCTTCCAGATCATGCCGTTTTACCGATCGGACGGGCCGCGGACCTATCTCGGATGGGGCAAGTCGCACCAACTGGGCACCGGACTTGGCCTCGCGATAGGCGCCAAGCTGGCGGCGCCCGAGAAGGTCTGTATCAACATCATGGGCGATGCGGCGTTCGGCATGACCGGCCTGGATTTCGAGACCGCAGTCCGATCGGACCTGCCAATCATCACCGTGGTGCTGAACAACAGCACGATGGCAGTCGAAACAACGGCGATGGAGCTGTCTCACAGGCTGTACGGAGCACGCGACCTGGGCGGCAACTACGCAGACATTGCCAGGTCGCTTGGCGGGTGGTCTGAACGGATCACCGATCCCGGCGACATCTCCGGGGCCTTCACACGCGCCCGCCGCGCAACGGAAGAAGGGTCGGCGGCCTTGTTGGAGTTCATTACCGGTGAGGAGACGGACTACTCGAACCTCCGTCCGTTCGGATGAGGATCGGTTGATTTGGAAATCACCGACCTGTCGGTCCAGTTAATACGCTGGTCCCAGGACAAAGGCCCCGATTCGACGCTCGGCCTGGTCAGGGTCGAAACGGATGAAGGCGTGGTGGGCCACTCGTTCCTCGGCACAACATGGCGGGGCGCCCATTACGACACGCCATACCTGGTTGAGGTCATCAAGCCGATCGTCCTTGGCAGGAACCCGCTTAACTCAGAGGCGATCTGGCAGGAAATTCGGCATGCGCGGCGGGACTATTCGATACGTGCTGTCGGGGCGACCGACGTTGCATTGCTCGATATCGCGGGACAGGTCGCCGGTCTGCCGGTATTTCGTCTGCTCGGAGCCTTCCGCGACCGGCTGCCAGCTTATGCAAGCACGGGCGGGCTGCCGTCACCCGAAGCCTTCGCGAGGGAGGCGCTTGAGTACCAGGCTGCGGGATGGCCTGCCTATAAGATCCACCCGCCAGGAATCGCGTCGAAAGATGTCGATGTCGCGGTGGCGGTGAGGCGGGCTGTAGGCGACAACCTGAAGCTGATGTTCGACCCCGTGAGCGCGTATTCGTATTACGACGCGCTGCGAGTCGGTCTTGAGCTGCAGGACCTCGACTACGAGTGGTTTGAAGATCCGATGGACGACGCAAACATCGATGGCTACCGAAAGCTGTGCTCCGCATTGAAAATTCCGGTCATGGCAACCGAATACGCACCGGGCGGGTTCGAAGCCCTGCACCAGTGGCTGAGTTCGGAGGCCACGGACATTTTGCGGGCCGACGTAACGGTCAAGGGCGGGATTACACCGGTCATGAAAATCGCTCACCTCGCCGAGGGATTCCGCATGAACTGCGAGCTCCATCACGGCGGGAACGCCCTCGCCAACGTCGCCAACCTCCACGTAGCTGGTGCGATCGCTAACTGCGACTACTACGAGGTGATTATCAACGACGAATCACGTAATTTCGGGCTGCTCGATCCACCAGGGATCGATGCCGATGGCAATGTGCGAGTCCCGGAGAAACCGGGACTCGGTGTGGAGATCGATTTCGGTCTCCTGGACCACCACACAATTCAAATGCTCAAGTAACAGGCAAAGGGATTTCGAATATGAAAGGCCTCGCAGCAGTTTTTACCGGTGGACGGCGTCCGGTGGATATCGTCGACCTTGAGGTACCGGATCTCGTGGCGGGCGGAAGCCGGATCAGGAACACCGGCGCTGCCGTGTGCGGTTCGGACCTGCACGGCTGGCGGGGCGACGGGGACGGTCCGCCGAGTTCTCGCAGGATGGTCGGCGGACACGAATGCTCCGGGGTGGTCGATGCCCTTGGCGCCGGGGTGTCGACCGATTCGCTGGGCCGCACGCTGAAGGAAGGCGACCGGGTCGTCTACCCGTTCTTCTTCCCGTGCCTCCGGTGCTACCAGTGCGTCCACGGCGAGCTGCACGCCTGCCCCAACCGCTACCATCCGCGGTTCAAGGCAAAAACGTTCGAGGACTATCCGTACTGCAACGGAGGATTCGCACAGTACTGGAGTCTTCCGCAAGGCCACTTCGTTTTCAAGGCGCCCGATGGTATTCCCGACACGGTGCTTGCGACCGTCAACTGTTCGCTCGCGCAGGTGACATGGGCCATCCACCAGGGGGCGCTGAAGTTCGGCGACACCGTGGTTGTACAGGGCGCAGGCGGACTCGGGATTTACGCCACCGCGGTTGCCGCGGATGCGGGTGCATCCAGGGTAATTGTCATCGACGGGCAACCGGCGCGCCTGGATCTTGCGCGGCTCTGCGGGGCCACCGACACGATCGACCTGCGGGAATTCGGAACTCCCGAGTCCCGCGTGTCAAGGGTTCATGAGCTAACAAGCGGGGTAGGCGCCGATGTGGTTGTCGAAGTCGTTGGTGTTGCCGCGGCCACGCTGGAGGGTCTCGATATGGTGAGAGGTGGCGGAAAGTACATCGATGTCGGCAACATTTCGGGTGGCAGTATCACGCTGCCCGGGAACCGGATCATACGGGGCCAGATCCACTGGATAGGGGTAGGTCACTACAATCCGTGGATTCTCGAGAACGCCGTTTCGTGGCTGGCGCGGGTGAGTGACAAATATCCGCTGTTCGACCTCGTGTCGCACACATTCCCGCTCGATCAGATCGAGCAGGCGTTCGATACGGCCGAATGGTCGGGCAAAGCTGAAGGCTCGATAGCGACCCGGGTTGTAGTCGATCCGTGGGGTTAGCGGCGGTCACCCGATCGCGAGGGTTTAGAGAGGTTCACTCAATTGCTTGAAAGATTTCATGTTCCCGAAGACATCGCGGTCCGCGTCCCGGCAGGCGGTCTTTTCGATACCGTGAGGGACATCTTCATAACCCTTGGCATGCCGCAAGAAGACTCGGAACAGGCCGCCGAGGTCCTGGTGTTCGCCGACCTCAGGGGTATCGAAACGCACGGCGTTTCAAACCTCATGAAGGTTTATGTGGAATGGCTGAACGACGGACGTATTAATCCAGGACCGGACTGGCAGGTTGAGAATGAATACGGTGCGATTGCGAACGTCAGTGGCGATGGCGGACTGGGATTAGTCCTCGGGCCGATCGGAATGCGGATGGCGATCGACAGGGCCGAGCAGCACGGTATCGGTTCGGTGACGATGTCGAACGCAGGACACCTCGGCCCGTGTGCGTACACCGCCATGATGCCGCTTGAGCACGACATGATCGGGCTCTCGATGACGACCGGTGGGGTCGGCATGGTGCCGACTTTCGGCGCAAAGCCGATGATCGGGATCAACCCACTTGGATTCGCCGCCCCTGCCGCAAGTGAGCCGCCGTTCGTCTTCGACGCCGCGATGGCCGCGGTTGCCGGCAACAAAGTCGAACTTGCACGGCGACTGGGTGCCGAGCTCTCCCCAGGCTGGGTAGCTGGTCCCGACGGCACGCCGATCATGGAAAGCGGACCGGTTCCCGATGAGTTCAGCTTCCTGCCATTGGGCGCAACCCGTGAACTCGGGTCTCACAAGGGCTACAGCCTGGCGTTGATGATCGATGTGCTGACCGGGGTTCTTTCAGGAAACGGTCCCGGATTTCGCAACAACATGGTGTTCTCGCACTATTTCTGCGCGATAAAAATCGAGGCGTTCACCGATCCGGACAAATTCAAGCAGGACATGGACGACTACATGAGGGCGCTTGTTGAAACCCCGACCGCCCCGGACCATGAACGGGTCGTCTACGCCGGACTGCCGGAGCACGAGACCGAGCTGGACCGGCGTGCGAACGGCATCCCCCTGCACCCGGAAGTGGCCGACTGGTTTGCGGGCATCACATCCGAGCTGGGAGTCAAAAACGGGGTCAGGGAAGCGGCCGGTGAGTAGGGATCACGCCGGGCGTCCGCAAACATGATGCCCGAAATCCAGCAGCCGTGATGAAAGCCCGGCGGTCCTATAATCACCCTCTGTCTTATCAAGCGAATACGAGAAACAGCGCATGGCCCCCAAACCGAACGTCCTCTTCATCTGTTCCGACCAGCAGCGCACCGACACGATGGGCGCGTACGGGAATGACTGGATCGAAACGCCCGCGCTGAACGCGCTGGCGGAGCGGAGCTTCATCTTCGAGAATGCGTACGTCACGCAGCCGGTTTGCTCGCCCGCGAGGTCGACCATGATGACAGGTCTTTACCCGCACTCTGCGGGCGTCGTCCGCAACAGCCAGCCCGGCAGGCCCTTCAGCAACCTGTTCCCCGGCGCCAGGACGATAGCTGAGATGGTTTCGGACGAGTATGTGTGCGCGAAGTACGGCAAGTGGCACCTTGGCGACGACCTTTCACCGCAGCACGGTTTCACCGAGTGGGTAAGCACCGAGGACGCCCACGATGACAACTACCCGAACTGGGTCCACGAGGAGCACCGTCATCGCAAGTCGGACTACTTCAAGTATCTCGTTGAGCACGGTTACGAGCCGGAGGGTGATTACGAGGGCCACAAGTCGCATACCCAGGCCCAGCGCGGCTTCCTGCCCGAAGAGCACACAATGGCGGCTTTCCTGAGTCGCAACACCGTCGAGTTCATCAACGAGCACGCTGACGACAGCAGGCCATGGCTCATGTACGTGAACATGTTCGAGCCGCACCCACCATACAACGGTCCGCTGAACGATTTGTACGACCCCGCGTCCATTCCGGTGGGTCCGTTGTTCCTCCAAAAGCCGGCCGAAAACACCCCGGTATTTAACCGTGCCCGGGCCGACTTCCACATAGCCGAGGTTGAGGAGGCGCACCCGGAAGACCCTGCGCGCTACTGGCGCGAGCTGCGGGCCAGGTACTTCGGGAACGTGACGGTGCTGGACCGGGGAATTGGTCCGATCCTGAGCGCGCTCCACGAGACAGGTCAGGCCGATAACACGATTGTCGTTTTCACCAGCGACCACGGCGATTCGCTTGGTGACCGCGGCATGCTCAACAAGCGGGCGTTTTACGACGAGGTCGCACGGGTACCGCTGTTAGTCCACGTTCCGTGGCTGTCCGGCGGAATGGCGGAGTCGCAGCGTCGTATCGGGGGCAGCATCGGGCAGGTCGACCTCGTTCCAACATTGCTCGATCTGATGGGCGAAGAGGTGCCGGGGCACCTCCAGGGATCGAGCCGGCGTGGGGTGCTGGAAGGCAGAGCTGTGCTGGATGACAATGTGTTCATGCAGTGGCACGGGGGTGCGGCGACCGTGCCGCTGGGCAACGCCGAAATCGAGAGGCTGTCGGAGATTCCGTGGCGGTGCGTAGTTAGCGGAGATCGCTGGAAACTGAACCTTTCGCCGGGTGATTTGTGCGAGCTATACGACCTGAACGACGATCCGCTGGAGTTGACCAATCTTTACGATCACCCCGTGCAGGCCGATCGGATCCGGAACATGACTAAGCGGATCCAGGAGTGGCAGGAACACACTGGCGACGAGTTGGAATTGCCGGTCATTTAGTGCGTTTTTGCCCATCGCGCAAACACCGCCCCGGGGAACGAGTCGGCTCCAGGGGTGGCCGGTTGTTGACCGGACGGTTGCGGGCTCCGGTTACCTGACGGGTATCGGGTGGCCGTCATCACCTGCCGGGCAAACGCTGAGGCAGGTTGCCGAACAACCGTAGTCAGAGCACTTGAAGACGTTCTTCCAGTAACGGCCGTCGATCGCCCTGCTCGGACACCGCCTGATGCACTCTTTGCAGGTCGTGCAGTCCGCGTATTTCATCTCTTCCATCGGTACGCCGGCAGGTAGTTCGAGGTCGGTGATTATCGCGGTCACGCGGAACCTGGGGCCGTACTTGGGATTGATGATGGCGCAGTTCATACCGAGCTGCCCCATCCCGGCCACGTACATGGCGGGCATGAAGTAGAACGGGGCGGTCTTGAAGCGGGGCTCGGTCTTGGTGTCGGGCAGGTAGAAAGACTTGTACCCGTCATCTGTGAGTTTCCTGGACAACTTGTAACCGATCATGCTGATCTCGTGGGTCAGCATTTCGTTTTCGGGGCCGTGGTAGAAGCGCTCAGCTCCCGCGGGCGGGCTATCGGAATGGCGTCCGTCGCCGGCTGTGCGCTCCGCCCCCGACTGAAAAATATCGGCCATCTGGGGAGCCGCAACGGTATCCATGATCGTGCGGCTGAATGGCAGGCCAACGATGATGACTGATTTGGCGCCGGGAACAAACTTGCTCGGGGCAGGTTTGCGGGGGAACGTCTCTTCGTATAGCGCCGCCGATGCCACGCCGTAGATTTCTGCGCCAAGCGACCTTGCGTAGGACTCGATCTCCAGCCCCACCTGTTCGGTTTGTTCGATCGTGCCGACCATCGTGCGCCTCCCTGTCAGAACCCATGGGCCCCCGATTGGCGACATTATAGATCGTCCAGTCCCGGGGGATGTGGGAAGTGGCATCGTGCCTGCAACTGGAACGGGGCTGGTGCGCACGTACCCGCGCCGCGGCCCGTAGCTATCGCAATGCCGGGGCGAAACGGGGATTGGTGCAAGCGTGAGAGTCGGTGCTTATGGCATCGACATGCCGAGGTCCAGCTCGGAACTCATCGAGTTGAACCATTCGACCACTTCTTTGTGATACGGGATGCCATCTTTCTGCCGCATCTCGGTCTCCTCGTGCTCGGGAAGGCCGGCGTAGTACACCCGGTCGTGTCCCGGTGCCGGCGTCGTATCTGCCAGCTTCTCCAGGAGTCGGTCCATGTCGGCCTTGAAGTCGTTCACATCGAGGAATGCGTCGACGTTGAACGCCATAACGAAGAACGAGTAGGAACGGTCGGCGATGAAGCCCGGTCCATTT
>JASLNQ010000039.1:12709-12939 GCA_030745955.1 Dehalococcoidia bacterium
TGATGTCGGCGATCGCGGCAAAGCCGTACCCCTTGTGTCCACCGTTCTCGCGTATTCCACCGAACGGTAGCATCTTGAACGTCCCATACTCAGGTACGTCGACCGGCTCCATGATCGGTGAACCATCGAGGTTGGCGATCCAGCCGGGTTCGATCTTCGACCCGATCCGGCGCGCCAGTCCGAGCTTGTTCGCGGCAACCTGGGTGGTGGCGACATCGAATACAAACGGC
>JASLNQ010000003.1:0-7255 GCA_030745955.1 Dehalococcoidia bacterium
TTCAAGTTCGACACCGAGTAATTCTCCGAGAATCTCGATATTTTCCGGTTTCGCCAACCATGGAGTGAAATGGCTGGCCTCAGTGGGCCACGCTTCCCTCAGTTCAACCTGTTCAAGACGACCTAGTTGGGCCATATCGACGGTAACCTCCTAAATTCACAACAATAATCACTATTTCACGCTGCCTGCGGAATCATAGATGAGTAACGCAACTGACGCACCTCTTGTACAACCACAGTGCTCCCCGTCTCCCACCGCCAACTCCCTGACATGACTCTTGCTGTGGCAGACACGTGGGTGAAGCCCCACCAACAAGACTCGCAGCCGCACTCAGACGATGAAGACTGGATCCAGTATCTCAATCGTCTCTTGTTTGGATGAAAACTGAAAATTGTTCACCAGATTTATGCGGGTCAACACCATCATTCAACAACTAACCCACTAAGACATACCCACTACCCACTACCCATCAACCACTACCCAACACAACCACCAACACCACACGCATCCGCACATCACGATCACCAGCCAACGTAGCCATCATCATTACACGCTCACGTCCTCGCACACATACGCCTTCTTTCTTCTGCGCTTACTGACGGCGGTTACCTTTGCGCGGACCTGACTGAATCAAGTTCTCTTTCGGCCATGCACGTAACTCGGACAACAAGCGGGTGTCTATGAAGGTAGCGCAGTGAGTGGAGATGATCTCGTCAACACGCGCTTCGTCACCGATAACAGCTTTGTCAGCGTCACCTATACCCAGTTTTGCGAGTCCGTCCTCGTATCCAGTCCGAACGGTCACTGGATGAGCGTGATCCTGCACAAGATAGACAAGAGCAGTAATACACCGTGTCTCTGCTGGCATCTCAGATGACATCTCAGACCCACAAGCAACTACGGCGACCAAGATCAAACTAGAAAGAACGGCAAGTTTTATTCTGTGCACGGCTAGTGCCTCCTCATTAGCGTAGTAAGCGGGGCACGTCCACCGCTTACTCCCGGCGGTGACTGCTTGTTCTCTTGTGCCCACTTAGCAGCAATCATGGCACGTTGGTCGTCGGTCAGGTGCCGACGCATGCGTAACGCCTGAGGGACGCTGCTCCTGCTGTCATTCTCGGTAGTCGGTTGCAGTAAAAGTTGCAGTAAAAAGGCCCCAACCGAAAATCAAGTTCAGTTGGAGCCTAGTTTGAGTCTATGTGGTCGGGGTGCTGGGATTTGAACCGGGGCCTTTTCTTTACTTGCTGAGCAAGTGTCGGGCAGAGGCGTCTGGGCTAGACGGGTACTGCTTCGAGTGCTTCGTTTGCCCATTCGATGTCGAGTTCGCCGAGTGTCGAGCGTGTCGGCACGCCGGTGTCCTCGCTCCAACCCATCATGCCGTAGAACAGGCCGATGGCGTTGTCCATCTTTTCCTTGTCGACTCCACCGTTCTTCAAGCCGCCGGTCGGGGTTGGGGTGAACATGCGTCTTGGCAGCACGTCTTTGTCCATCATGATGCCCTCGCGCATGTTGAAGATCCGGCCCATGGCGGCGATCCGCAGGCTCAGCTGCGTTGCCTCGTGGACCGTGTAGCTCCAGCCGGTGATGGCGCAGATGATCTCGATGTGTTGCTCCGTGGTCCACGGTACGAACGAACATACCGTGACCGAGTCGCGGAACAGTGCCTGGAGGTGGGCAGCCTTCTGGTTGGCAACCTTGGCGGCACTGAGGTCGTCGGCGGGCAGGGGCCTGGTTCCGCCCCAACCCCGCAGGGCTTCCATCCCAATGCCCTCTTGCGTCATGCCAGTATCGTGCATCCCGGCGCAGTGGTCCGCACCGTGCGCCTCGACCGAGTAAACGACGCCAAGGCCCTGCTTGACGCGTGGGTCGTGCATTGGCAACTCGAGGCCTTTCACGTGTATTGCGTACTCGTCCGAGCCCTGGCCGAGTTTCTCGGAGGCAGCCCTTACGCCGTCGGCAAGCACGTCGCCGATACCTTCCCGGTTGGCGATGGCTTCCACCGTCTGCAGCATCGCTTCTGCGTTGCCGAACCGGAGGTCGATACCGCCGGTGTCTTCGAGGGTGATGATCTCGTTCTCGAAGCACTCCATGCCAAAGGCAATCGATACACCGAGGGAAATGGTGTCGAGCGAGTAGAGGTTGGCGAGTTCGTTCGCCTTGCAAATCGCGGCAAGATCGTCCACGCCACAGGTGGAACCGAGCGAACCGAGCGATTCGTATTCAGGCCCACCGTTCCGCGGGTCGACGTTGTACGGTGCGCCGAGTTCGACGGTCTTCTTGCAGCGAATGGCGCAGGCGGCACAGGCTTCCATGCCGGCGCCGTAGGTGTCCATGGTAGTCGTGGCCGTTATCTTCGCCGTCGAAGGGAAGTCGTTCTTGCCAAAGTTGTGGGAAGGCATGTTTCCGATTTCGTTTCCACCGAGCATCATGCTGTGCTCGCCGGTGCCGACGTCGTGCATTGACTTTCCGAAATTGGGCAGGTCGTAGTAGTTCTGGTTCATGAAGACCGTGAGTTCACGGATCTTCGCGGGGTCGGCCACATCGGGACTCCAGCGTCCGTATGCGGCAATTGTTTTCAGGTTCTTGGAGCCCATTACCGCGCCGATTCCGCCACGACCCGCGGCGTCTTTTCGGTCGTTGATCACGCATGCGTAGCGGACCATGTTTTCCCCGGCGATACCGATGGAGGCGGTGCGGAGGTTGTTGAGACCCGTCTCTTCCTTGAGGATGTCTTCGGTATCGGTGACCGTCTTGCCCCAGAGGTGGGATGCGTCACGAATTTCGACCTCTTTATCGGTGACAAACAGGTACACGGGCTTTTCGGCCTTGCCTTCGACGATAAGTGCGTCGTAGCCGGTCTTCTTGAAGGCCATTGGCCAGAAGCCACCAACCTCGGTCTTTGCGTATCCGCCGGTGAGGGGTGACTTTGCTCCCACGCAGTTACGCGAAGCACCCGGCATTGCCAGGCCCGCCATGGGGCCGAGGCCGTAGATGATCTTGTTTTCCGGAGAGAGGGGGTCGATACCCTGCGGGATCTCTTTCAACAGGAAGTATGAGACGAAACCGGCGCCACCGAGGTATTTTCGGTAGAACGCCTCTTCGGGTTCGTCAACCGTGATCGAACCCGTGGTCAGATTAACTCTGAGAATTTTTCCAGCTACACCTTGCACCTTGGGCTCCTTTGCTTCGTCGGTATCAGTGAGTAATCATCCACCCTGGATCGGGGCGAAAACCAGGATGCGGTCGCCGTCGCTCAACACAGTGTCGGCGTAAACCAACACGCCGTCGATGGCGGCGTTCCACTGCGACTTTTCGGACGCTCCCAGGGCTTTCATCGCGTCCCGGACAGTAGCGCCGTCTGGCAAGTCAACAGTGGCCAGTTTGCCTCCTTCGGGCAGTACTTTATCGGCGGAATTGAGAACTTCGACAATGATCTGCATGGTCACAGCACCCTGTTGAAGCCGTTACAACCGACGGTTCGTCGGCCTTGCGCCCCCGCAATCAGTCCTTTCGCCTTCCGGTCCGGGTCGTTCAATGATCCGGACTTTAGCAGTTCAGCCGCGCGATGGAGGTTTTGACCGTCGCACGAACCCCGAACCGTGTTAGCCACACGTTCGAGGGGCTATCGGGTCCGGTAGTCGGAAGGTGAGCGCTATTCTAGCGACGCGAAGATGAAAGTCTAGTGAGAACTACATGAATCTTGGCGGGAGAGTGCACGTGGGCGGGCGTGTGCGCGACTCTCTTTCCCTGCCGGGTCCTTGCGAGACCGATTGCGGCAGGCGAGGGATGAGCGGCGGGTTTTAGTGGCGAGCCTGTATGCGTCCTAACGTCGTTCCCGTGACAAATCCTCACGGTTTCAGCGCGGCTGACTCGTTGACCCCTACCGAGCTTTCAGTGGATATTTCGTGTCTGGCAACGCGGGCACCCGGCCTGCGTCTGCCTTATCAGGAGGCCGATCATGGCGAACGGGTATATGGGCAAGCTGCTATTCATCGATTTGACCAGGGGGTCAATCACCGAGGAGACGTACCCGGACAACATTGGCCGGGACTTCATCGGCGGTTACGGTCTGGGGGTGCGGATTCTGTACGACCGCATGAAGCCCGGCGCGGAACCGCTGGGTCCGGACAACATGCTCGGGTTCGTCGGTGGGCCGCTGACCGGCACCCCGGCGCTGACGAGCGGACGGTACACGGTTGTCGGCAAGTCGCCGCTAACCGGCACGTGGGGCGATGCCAGCTCGGGTGGCGATTTCGGCCCATATATGAAGTTCGCAGGGTTCGACGGGATCTTTTTTACGGGCATCTCCCGAACGCCGGTGTACCTGTGGCTCGACAACGGGAAGGCCGAGTTGCGGGACGCGACCGATCTCTGGGGCCAGGACTCGCAGTACACGGATGACGTTTTGAGAGAGCGGCACGGCAAGCGCGACACGCGTGTTGCCTGTGTTGGGCCGGCCGGCGAACGGCTGGTGAAGATTGCGTGCGTGATGAACGACAAGGGCCGGGCGGCCGGGCGGTCGGGGCTCGGCGCGGTGATGGGTTCGAAGCGGCTGAAGGCGATCGCTGCCACGGGGACGCTGCCGGTGCCGGTCAAGAACCGGGCAGCGGCAACCCGGCTGCGAAAATCGTGGGCGACTCGAATGAACGAGGGCGGCGACTTGTTCCATGAGTACGGCACGGCCGGGATTACGGAATCGGCCGTTGAGACGGGTGATGGGCCGGTCAAGAACTGGGGCGGTTCGTATGTCGACTTCCCGGAGGTTACCGCTATCAATGGCGATGAGGTGATCTCGGAGCAGGCGCGCCGGTACGGGTGCTGGCGCTGCACGATATCGTGTGGCGGTCATATGAAGCCAAAAGCCGGACGGGCCAAGGATTCGCACAAGCCTGAGTACGAGACGCTCAACATGGCTGGTTCGAACCTGCTGAACTCCGACCTTGAGTCGATCATACGGTTCAACGACGTGTGCAATGCCCAGGGAATGGACACGATTTCGGCAGGAACCGCGGTGGCGTTCGCGGTGGAGTGTTACCAGAACGAGATTCTGGACCACCGTTATGTTGGTATGGACCTGAACTGGAAAGACGGCGACGCCGTGGTTGAGCTGGCCGGGAAGATCGCCCGCCGGGAAGGCATTGGCGACATCCTGGCCGAGGGTGTGAAAGGGGCTGCCGAGATAATCGGGGGTGGCTCGGAAGAGTTCGCCGTTCACTCGGGCGGGCAGGAATTGCCGGCCCACGACCCGAAGTTTGTGCCCGCACTGGCCGTTACCTACCGTATGGACGCAACGCCGGGACGCCACACGCAGGGTGGGGCTGGCTGGATCATGGGTTCCGACTTCATGGACGACACCCGCTCGAGCAAGTTCACTCCCGATGGGTTCGGCGAGCTCCAGAACAGGGCCACGAGCATGGTCCACTTGGTCAACGCTTCAGGTATCTGCCTGTTCGGGTACACGAGCTATGACGTTCAGTTCATACAGGAGTTCATGACGGAGATTACGGGTACTACCTACACGCTTGACGAGCTGGTGAGTGTTGGTGAGCGGATCGGGACGCTACGGCACATGTTCAACCTCCGCGAAGGAATGAACCCGCTCGACCTGCACATGAACCCACGCGCAATTGGCGAGCCGGCACAGAAGGAAGGCCCGAACGCCGGCGTGACGATCGATGCCAAGGCGTTGACGGCAGACTACCTGCGGGCGATGGAGTGGGATTCGCAGACGACCCGTCCGAGCGATGACAAGCTGGAACGGCTGGGTCTGCTGGAGCTCGTTGGCGCAGGCTGATCAATTCCAGGCCTTTTCGCCGACCGGCGGTTAGCTACCGGTCGGCGAGGGCCCGATGACCAGAGGGCGGTTTGGCGCAGTTATGCCAGTTGGCTGGATGGATGTTTCGCGGGTGCCGTTCAATGCCGTGATGCTGCTGGAGCGAGCGCAGTTGCGCTGGCTGCCTGCCAGGGGGCTTGAATCAGAGTTCGCAGTGGCACTTTCGGCCAACCCGGCGGTTGAGTGGTTCATCCGGCATAAATGCCCGGAGATATCGGACTGGCTCGACAGCTTGCGAATCGCAGAAACTCCACATGCCGACGCCAGCACGTTGCGGGAGGCCGAGGTGGCAATTCTTCTGCGGCTGGACGACCTGTTGGTTTACGCGCTCTGCCCGGAGACGTACGACGTCCAGCCCTTCCTGAACTGGGACTCAAGCGAACTCACGGACGTGGTCGACTTTGCCGGTGCCACTGTGATCGATGTTGGTGCGGGAACGGGGCGGCTGTCCCTGGTGGCGGCCAGGCGTGCAAAGACGGTCTTCGCAGTTGAACCAGTTGGGTACCTCCGTGATTACCTGGCAGGCAAGGCGGTCGATCTTGGGTTCCACAACGTATTTCCGGTCGATGGGCTGATAACGGCGATTCCGTTCCCAGGCGGCTTCGCGGACGTGGTCGTGGGCGGGCATGTGTTCGGGGATGAGCCTGCGGCTGAGTACGAAGAGCTTCGCCGGGTCACGAGACCGGGCGGCACGATCGTGCTTTGCCCCGGAAACAACGATGCGGACGACGAGCGCCACCAGTTTCTGTTGAGCAAGGGGTTTGACTGGTCGGTTTTCGAGGAGCCCAGGGACGGCCTTAAGAGGAAGTACTGGAAACGGGTGGGTGATGGCAGGGGGGGGCGGTAGGTCACCATGGAGGCGCGACACCGCCCCGGGTCCCTCCGCTCCGGTCGGGACGAGGAATCGGATCAGGGGGTTGGTTGGGCCCAGTCGAGGAGCATGACGGTTGCTGTGTCGCCGGCTTTCAGGCCCGTGGATTCTTCGGGGCAGATGGCCAGGCCGTTTGCGCGTGCCATTGTGGTGAGAACGCCGGAGCCCTGGCCGCCGCTGGGCCGGGCGCGGTAGCCCTTGCCGTCTTCGCTGCGGTACACGATCACGCGGGCGTAAACCCGGCGGCCGTCGCTGTTGGAGATGGGTGCATCAAGTGTGGCCTGCACGGTCGGTCGCTCCACGTCGCCACAGCCTGCCATGCGGTTGATCGCCGGGCGGACGAACAGTTCGAGGGATACCGCGACCGCTACCGGGTTGCCGGGTAGTCCGAGGTGCGGGACAGTGCGTTCGGGTGAGACGGGAAAAGCGCCAAAGGCGAGTGGGCGGGCGGGCTTCATCCGGACCGAGTGGATGGCGATGTGACCGCGCGCGACAAGCACTTCTTTCACAACGTCGTAGTCGCCCCGGGAAACCCCTGCTGAAGTGAGGAC
>JASLNQ010000003.1:7265-21209 GCA_030745955.1 Dehalococcoidia bacterium
CGTTCAGGGATTCTTTCGTATCGCGAGCCACTCCGACGATGCGCGGCACACCGCCATAGCGTTGGATAGCGGCTGCGATCGTGTAGGCGTTCGAGTTGTAGATCCTGCCGGGCTGTAGCTTTTCACCGGGCTCGATCAGTTCGTCGCCGGTGGAGATGATTGCCACGACGGGCCGCCTGACCACTGGTATTTCATCATTACCGAGTGATGCGATCACACCGATGTCTGCGAAGCCGAGGACCTTGCCATCGGGGATCACGACTTCGCCCTGCTTGATGTCCTCACCGGGCATTCGGACGTTTGCGCCCGGTCCCGGGGCGGTCCTGATACGGATGGTGTCGATTTCGTTGCCCTGCTGATTTCGTTCGGTTTCGTCGGTATCTTCGAACGGGACCACGGCCTCGGTGCCTTCCGGGACGGGTGCGCCAGTCATGATGCGGACCGCAGTGCCGTCGGTAAGCGGGCGATCCGGAATCTCCCCGGCGGCAACGGTACCGGCGACGGTCAATTCGATGGGTTGTTCGGCCGATGCGTCCTGTATGTCGGCGAGCCGCACCGCGTATCCGTCCATTGCGGAGTTTCTGAATGGTGGTACGTCGACCGCCGAACGCAGGTCACCGGCGAGCGAGCGGCCAACCGCATCGAGAAGAGGGGCTGACTCGGCGGGTAGCACGGTGAAGTATGAGAGGACGAGGTCCAGCGCTTCTTCGACGCTGAGTGCATCGGGATCTGGCGGGTGGTGGGAGTCGTGGTCGTGCCCGGGTGGGTGGACGTGGCCAGTAGTGTGGTGGTGCGTCTCGGACATCGATCGTTCAGTCCCGCTGAGAGGATTGGTGGTTGCCGGTGGAAGGCCCGGTTGGAACATCTTGCCCCGGTTCACCCGCGACCGGCAATGACACCGGAGTGAGGGATATGCGCTCGCGGCTGCGCTGGATGACATGCGGGGCACCCGTTTGAAACACGGCCAGCACCGGCATGCCCGGTGTTGCCTGCATGGACATGAGCGACTGTTGTGTGGTGATGCTGACGAGCGGGAATCCGCAATCGACGACGACACGGGCCTGGCCACCGAACGGCATGATCGCCGTGATGCGCCCCTGCAGGCGGTTGGTGGTGCCGTGATAGGCCTGGCCTTCGACCGGCTTTTCGAGCTGAATTGTCTCGGGGCGGAGGCCCAGCAGCAGGAAATCTCCCTGCCGGTTGGCACCGACCAGAGTTATCTCCGCCCTCCCCACGACGGCTGCGGCCAGCCCGCCGGATGCCTCGACGACGCGGGCCGTGAACACGTTTTCCATGCCCACAAACGAGGCCACTTCCTGGGAGTTCGGACGGTAGAAGACATCGTAAGAACTACCGATCTGCTGCATGCCGCCGTCCATCAGCACGGCAAGCTCATCGCCGAGGGTTTGCGCCTCTGTCCGGTTGTGGGTCACGAAAAGCGTGGCGGTCTGGACGTCCCGAAGGATCTTCCAGAGATCGTTGTGGAGCGCGAGGCGCGTCGGTTCGTCGAGTGCGGCGAACGGCTCGTCGAGCAGGAGGAGGTCCGGCTCGAGCACAAGGCCGCGGGCGATGCTGGCACGCTGGGCCTCGCCACCGGACAGTTCACGCGCATTTCGGTCGGCGAGGTGGGCGATGCCGAGTCGTTCGAGCCACTCGTCTACGCGCCATTTCACCTCGCTGCCCGCGATGCCACGGAACTTCAGACCGGTCGCCACGTTGTCCCAGGTCGAGGTGTTTCTGAGGAACGGCTGCTGCATCACGACCGCCAACCGCCGACGCCGGAGCAGGTCCTGCCTGCCATTACCGGTGGTTTCACCGTGATGGAGCACGACGCCGCGGGTGGGTTGTTCGAGAAGCGCGATTACGCGCAGCAGGGTGCTTTTGCCGGCGCCGTTCGGGCCGATGACGGTCAGGGTTTTGCCGGTTTCGAGTTCGAGGTGCTCCACGTCGAGCACGGTGCGATCGCCGCGTTCGACCTGTATTCCACGTAGTTCAACGACGGGAGCGGTCATCGGATACGGCTCCGTTGCTGCAGCACGGTGAGCGCGACGATCACGCCGAAGGCCAGCACGAGAAGGATCACGCTGAGTGCGATGGCGGTCCCGAACTCGCCTTTTCCAGATTCGAGAACGGTGGCAGTGGTGAGCACCCTGGTTTCACCCTTGATGTTGCCCCCGACCATCATCACGGCACCGACTTCAGATATCGCGCCGCCGAAGCCCGCCATGATCGCGGTGAGCAGGGGCAGCCTGGCTTCCTGCACGACGGCTTTCATGACCTGGAACCTTGATGCGCCGAGACCGAGGAGCTGGAGACGGAGCTGGGGGTCGATCTGGGCGATGGCGGCCATGGAGAAGCCGGTAATGATCGGGAAGGCGATGATCACCTGGGCCGCGATCATGGCCCAGGGCGTGTACAGGATGTTCAGGCCGCCAAGCGGTCCGCTGCGCCAGAGCAGGATCATTACGAAGAGGCCCACGACGACGGGGGGTGCGCCCATGCCGGTGTGGACCATGCTCAGGAACACACTGCGGCCGGGGAAGCGCCAGGTGCCCAGCAACGCCCCGAGGGGCACGCCGAGGAGCAGGCTGATGAGTGTGGCGGTGCCGGAGACGCGCACGGTGGCCCAGAGGATGGTCATCACCTCGGGGTCACCGTGAACGATAAGCCAGAACGCCTGGCGTATGCCTTCCCAGATAAGGTCCATGGTCAGCGCACCAGTTCCGTTTCAATCTTGCCCGCATCGGGTATGAAAAGCGGTTCTCCGAACCTGTCGACACCGAACTTTTCGATGAGGGTCTGCGCCCGGGAAGATAGCAAATATTCAGCCCAGGCTTTGCCGCCTGCCGTGTTGACGCGGGAGAACCGGTCGCCGTTGAGCTGCAACACGGAGTAGATGTTCAGGAGCGCGGGGTCGGCACCGAGGACGGGCACGAGGTCGAGGCCGCTCTTGAGGGCCAGGTAGGTGCCGGTATCGGAGAGGGTGTAGGCAGCTTTTTCGGAGGCGATGCGGAGTGTGGCCCCCATTCCCTGTCCCGTCTCCTGGTACCAGCCGCCTCCCGGGGTGACACCGGCAGATTCCCAGAGTGATTTTTCCATTTTGTTTGTGCCCGAGTCGTCGCCGCGCGATACGAACAGGGCTCCAGCATCGGCGATGGAGCGCATGGCATTCGAGGCAGAGGTGGCGATGGCGACGCGTCCCGGGTCGGCGTCCGGGCCGACGATCAGGAAGAAGTTGTGCATTACGAGGGAGCGTTTTGTAACTACGCCGGATTCCACGAGAGTTTTTTCTGCAGCGGGGGCGTGGACGAGTAGCACGTCGGCTTCGCCACGCTCGGCCATGGCGAGTGCCTTGCCGGTGCCGACGGCGATGGGCTTGATGTTGAATTTCGACTGAGATTCGAAGTCGGGTACCAGGACGTCGAGGAGGCCGGAGTCGTTGGTGCTGGTCGTGGTGGCGAGAACGACGTCGGTCTCACGTGAGGAACCGCAGGCCACGAGGGAGAGCAGGGAGAGCAGGCTGGCGAGAACTGCGGTGATAACGGGCGGGCGCGCAAGCTGTCGACGAAGTTTGAAAAACGTCGCTTTTCCGTATGCGTTACCGGTAGTTTCGTCCATCAGCGCTAATGGTCCATTTTCTTCGTAGTTGAGCGCACGGATTCCGTAGTTCGGGCCGGACGCGTGAAAACGGTACCAGATCGAACGCCGGCGTCGTGTCGTTTGGGGGATTCGTTCGCATGCGGCGATGAGCCGCGTATGTCGGTGAGAGTTCGAGTTGTTTTCACCTTGCCCGGCACCTCCCGGCACCGGTCGAATTGGGGGTGCGCGCTGGGGTTCGTGGTCATATGATCGTTAGGTGATGTTCCAGTTCATTGGCAGAAGACGACCGGCAGTTGCAGGCCTGATTATCGGCGGGGCGGTTGGCCTGATAGCCGCGCTTGGCTACGGATTGACGGGCGCGTGGCTGTGTACCGGCATACGTGCGTGCCCGGCGAGCTGGCAGCCGTTCGCGCTGGTGTCGTCGATTATCTTCGCGGTAGTTACGGTGATCGGCGTATTCGTGGCCATTGTGGGTGCGAGGTTGTACAGGATCTTCGATACGGCGCTGGGAACGGAAAATGCTGTCACCACGATCATCCCGGCGAGTCGTGCCGAGGCTGCGATCACTCCTGCCGACCAGCATGAGGCTGATTCGTAGGTCGTGCCTGTTTCGTTCGGGGGCTGCGATGCCGATGCGGTCATCGAAATGAGAATCGAGCGGGTGCGTTCCCCAGCGTTTCGTGACCGGAACATCGTGAACTGATTTCCGGCTTGCGGGTTCGTTCGCCGGGGGCCGGCTGCACGTATAATTTTGCGATTGATTTCGCAGGTTGTGGCGGGTTGCAGCATCGTTTTCGTTCGTGTGGCCCCAGCTGCATTTTTATGCCCACCGGGTCCATCCGGTGCCCGTTCCGGTCAATCCCAAGCAAGTCCCAGGATAAAAAACGTATGGCAGAAACCAACTTTGATCTCGTTGTCATCGGTGCGGGTCCCGGCGGATACCACGCTGCGATCAGGGGCGCCCAGCTGGGTTTGAGCGTGGCAGTTGTGGAGAAAGACGACGGCACTGGTATTGGTGGGCTCGGCGGCGTTTGCCTGAACTGGGGTTGCATTCCATCGAAGTCGCTGTTGAAGAACGCCGAGGTCGTGAACCACCTGAGCCACGCCGAGGACTGGGGCATCGAGGTCGGCGAGTGGTCGGCGAGCATGAGCAAGGCGGTCGATCGGAGTCGAAAAGTTTCAAAGGCGCTCACGAACGGGATTGGATTCCTGCTCAAGAAGAACAAGATCACGCTCGTTCAGGGCAAGGCGACCCTGAAGTCGTCGACCCAGGTGGACGTTGAGGGCGGCGAAACGCTGACCGCGAAGAACATCGTGGTTGCCACGGGTGCGCGGGCGCGGAGCCTGCCGGGGCTGGAGATCGACGGCACCAACATCATCACTTCCCGCCATGCCCTCGAACTCCGGGAGCAACCCGGGGCGCTGGCGATCATTGGCGCTTCGGCGATCGGCTGCGAGTTTGCTTACTACTTCAATTCGTATGGCGTGAACGTGATGCTGTTCGAGATGCTTAATCACCTGGTGCCACGTGAGGACGAGGAGGTTTCGGTCGAGCTGGAGCGACAGTTCGGCAGGCAGGGAATCGAGTTCGCCGTTTCAGCGAGTGTTTCGGGTGTCGAGGAGAGGGACGGCCGGCTGGCGGTGCAATACGAGGCGGGCGGCGAAAAGCAGGAGTTCGTTTGCGACAAGGTGCTGCTGGGTGTCGGTGTGCAACCGAATACGGACGGTATCGGGCTGGAGAACGTGGGGATCGAGACGTACGGTCCCGGTTTTATCGAGGTGGATGGCAACATGCGCACGAACGTAGGCGGTGTGTATGCGGTGGGCGATGTGAACGGGAAACTTGCACTTGCGCACGTTGCGTTCGACCAGGGCGTGGTGGCGGCCGAGACGATCGCGGGTCATGAGACGACGCCGATTGACGATTACACGAATATGCCGCGCTGCACGTACTGCCAGCCCCAGATTGCGTCGATCGGGCTTACCGAGGCGCAGGCCCGCGAGCAGGGCTTGAACGTGAAGATCGGCAAGGTGCCGTTCGGAGTTGCGGGAAAGTCGGTGGCGATTGGGGAGTCGCAGGGGTTCGCGAAGGTGCTGATCGATGACGATACGGGCGAGGTGATCGGTGCTCATGTGATCGGTCCGGAGGCGACGGAACTGATCGCTGAGATCGGGATGCTGCAGATGCTTGAGGGTACGAACCTCGAGCTGCACAAGATGACGCATGCCCATCCGACGCTGTCAGAGGCCCTGAAGGAAGCAGGAGCGGCCGTGACAAACGAGGCAATCCACTTCTAGTGCCATTGGCACGTTTACTGAGGTCGCGAGGCGACGTTTTCTGAGATGTCGGGAGGGGTTGGCCGGGTTGTCAGCGGGAGCTTCAGAGGGGTAGTTGGGTCACTTTTTGGGGCGTGGCACGTTTTCTGAGAGGTCGGTGGGGGTTGGCCGGGTGGTGGGGTAGTGCTTCGGCGAGGGCGTTCGGATAGCGTAATCCTGCTGGAAGGTCGGCATAACTACGGCTCGCTGTTAGATCGTCCTGTAGTACTGCACAGATGGCAGCGCGTGTGAGAATCCTGCCTTTTCGTATGCCCGTCGTGCGGAGGCGTGGGAAGCATCGGCACCGGTACCCACGGTTACGCACTTCATTCCGGCTTCTCTCATTCTGTCGAGCACGTATTCGTACATCAGTGTGCCGAGTCCACGGCCCTGGTGGCCCGGTTCCACGGCGTTATTGCCGATCTCTCCGATCTGCGTGGCGCGGTCCATCTGTGCGGTGATGAACCCTGCTACTTCACCGTCTTCCTCGGCAACCCACACCCGAATCCCGCTGTCGTCCCGGCACTCGACTGCCACCTGGCGCCGCTTGGCGGATTCCCAGTCCGGATGAACGAGGTCGAACAGGGCTGGCCCGAGGATGTCCCGGTAGGATTCGAACACCGGAACCCAGGCCGCCGCCGCGATATCGAGCACTCTATTCAGATCTGTTTCGCGGAACAGCCTGATTTGTGCGGCCATTTCTTGCACTCCTTTCCGGTGGGTTGTTCACCGATACCGGGGGTCAGTGTGAGTGGGCTGCGACGTGGTCTCCACTGTAGTCGTGGGCGTCCTGGTGGTGATACGAGTGGCCCGGCGATGACTCGGGATCGACGTGGACCATCACGCGTTCCAGGTGCGGTACGGCATCGAGCAGGGCATGTTCCACGGTCGCAGCCACGCCGTGGCCGTCTGACACTTCGAGGTTATTTCGGACGGAGATGCTTACATCGGCGTAGAGCTGGTGGCCCGACCACCTGGCCCGAATTTCGGACACGCTGACGACTTCGGGATTGCTGTGGATTGTGGCACGTATCTGCTCCACGACCTCGGGATCGATCCCGTCGAGCAGGTGGGTGAACACCGGTTTCGCGGCGATGACGAGCATCCGCAGGATCATGACTGCGATTACGAGGCCGACTATCGGGTCGAGGAGACGGAAGCCCAACAGCGCGCCTGTGGCAGCTGCGACCACGGCAAGGCTAGTGAGTCCGTCGGTGCGGGCGTGATAGCCATCGGCGACCAGCGCGGCGCTGCCGATGCGACGACCGACACGAATACGAAGTATGGCTACGCACTCGTTTCCAGCGAAGCCGAAGAAACCTGCGGCCATGAGAATCCACGGAAAATCGATGTCCCTGGGGTTGAACAGGCGGTCGATTGACGTGTAGGCGGCGATTATGGCGCTTGCGAGGATCAGGAGGAGGACGATGAGACCGGCGAGGTCTTCAACACGGCCATAGCCGTAGGTAAACCGGCTGCCGGGCTTTCGCCGCATGAGGGCGAAGGCGATCCAGAGCGGCACTGCGGTGGAGGCGTCGCCAAAGTTGTGAACGGTGTCGGAGAGCAGGGCGACGCTGCCGGACATGAATACGATGATCAGCTGGATGGCGGCCGTTATTCCCAGGATGGCAAGCGACCATTTGACTGCCCGAATGCCGCTTTCAGTTGCGGAAACGGATTTGAACAGTGTTGGATCTACGGTACCGTGGGTGTGTTCGTGTTCGTGGTCGTGGCTGTGGTCGTGATCGTGATCGTGGTCGTGGTCTTGTGACATCTGGTGCCTGTCCCTGCCTGGTGTCTTTCGATTATCCACCATGATCCTGGCACGAGCGGCATGCTTACCGTGAGGTGCCGATGGCACGTTTTCTGAGAAGTCGGTGGGGATTGGCCGGGTTGTGAGTTGGAGCTTCGGGACGGTTTAGGTTGGTTGGGGCATGTTTTGTGGCGAGGGTCTCGCTAAGCTGTACCGGGGGGATTTGGCGATGGCGATTGCGATAGGACCGTTGATCACAAATGACTGAACCGACTGATGCATTCGAGCGGTATTTGCACGGTCATCACCGGTCGGTCGTTTCGGCCCATTCGGTGCGGCGTGCCAGCGAGTCGGCGGCGTTTATGTTGCCGGAGCTGAAATCACCCATGCGGCTACTCGACTTCGGTTGCGGGCCGGGGACTATCACGATCGATCTCGCCGAACACCTGTTGCCAGAAGGGTCGGTAGTCGGGATCGACATGTCGCAGCAGGTGATTGGGCAGGCGCGGTCAACGGCGTCTGAACGGCAGATACCGAACGTGACGTTCGAGGTGAACAGCGTCTACGAGACCGGGTACGCAACCGGGAGTTTCGACGCCGTTTATGCGCACCAGGTGTTGCAGCACCTGCCGGAGCCCACGAAGGCGTTGATCGAGGCCCGTCGATTGCTCAGGCCGGGCGGGATTTGCGGGGTGAGAGAGGTCGACTGGGGGACGGTGGCGGTCTGGCCTGACGACGGGAGGCTGGTCCGTTTCCTTGACGTTTATCACCGGGTGGCAGAGCGCAACGGTGGCGACGCGGATGCCGGTCGCCACTTGAAGCAGTGGTTTGTGGATGCGGGTTTTTCCGATCTTGCGGTCACTACGTCTACGTGGACGTTCTCGGAAGGCGACGGGCTGAGCTGGTGGGGCGAACAGTGGGCTGAACGAATTGTCAGTTCGAATATTGCGACCAGCGCGGTGGAGTACGGGATTGCGACCGAAGAAGAGCTGGCCGAGATTTCACAGGGGTGGCTCGATTGGATCCAGGCACCCGGTGCATTCTTTGCGTTCACACAGGTTGAGGTTGTGGGGCGACAGGGACCTGGCGGTTGAGGGATCTTGTGCCTGCCGGACAATGGCTCCTACAGCTCGGAGGACTTATTTTGCAGAAGATGAAGGTGACCCGGATTTACACTGGAGACGATATGCAGTCACACTTCGAGGGCATCGAGGTCGAGATCGGGCCGAGTCCGCAGGGCCACGGGTCGCTGTCGGAGCGGTTCCCGGCGAGCGGCGTGATCTTCAGGGAGACCGATGGTGACTACGACCTCGATTTCCACGTTGCGCCGCGTCGGCAGTACGTGGTGAACCTCGATGGGTCGGTCGAGATCACGGTGGGGAGCGGCGAGACGCGGGTGATAGGTCCGGGCGAGGTGTTCCTGGCGGAGGATACGACGGGGCAGGGACACATTAGCCGGGCGGTGGATGGGCAGGTGCGCCACTCGCTGTGGATAACTCTCGACTAGTGTCGCTAGCGACGTTTACTGAGAGGTGCGAGGGGTTGGGGGTTTAGTCGGATTCTGGGCTTGTGCGGGCGTCGTGTAGCATTTCATTGAGGCGTACCTGGTCGACACCGAGTGTCCGTGCCGTGGCGGCGTCCTGTTCCGATTCCGCTTCATCCCCACGTTCCATACGTGCGACAGCACGGTTGGCGTAGGCCTCAGCCCACTCGGGTTTGAGCCGGATCGCTTCTGAAAAGTCCTTTATCGCGTCGTCAAGCTGTCCCGCTGCGTAGTGGGTGTTGCCGCGGTCGAGGTAGGTGTCGGGGTAGGTGGGCTCGAGGCGCACGGCCACGTCGAAGTCGACAATCGCCTCGTTATATTGGCCGTTACGTGCGAAGGCGTCGGCGCGGTGGTGGTAGAGCTTCGACGAGTCGGGGGTCATCGAGATTGCGTTCGTGAAGTGCTTGATCGCGAGCGCGGGCTTGCCGTTTGCGACGGCCTGAATACCCTTTTCGTAAGAGTCGAGCGATTTTTCGGGGGCCGACAGGTTCCGCCTCCGAATGCGATCGATCAGGTCTGTAAGCCAGCCCGGGTTAAGAAGTCCCACGCTAGTTTTCCGTGGAACCTTCGGGCCTGGGATGGCGGGAGATCATTTCGAGCCAGTTGCCGTCGGGGTCCTGGAAGTAAATGGCGTACCTGGCCCACGGGTATTCGGCGTCGCGCTCGTACGTCGGTCCGAACACGTGTATCCCCTCGGCTTCAAGGCGTTCACGCCAGGTCGGGACGTCGTCGACGACCATCGCGGCGTGCGCCGAGCCGGGTTTGTTGCGTTCGAACTGGTCGGACCGTGCTTCGCTCCTTGGAAACTGGTATTCGAGGAGTTCGATCGAGTGGCCGTCGCCAACGCCGACGTAGGCCATGCGTATTTTGACCTTTTCGTAGCCGACCACTTCGGCGAGCCAGGGTAGGTCGGTGGTGGCGGGCTGGCGTTCGATGGTCATGCCTATGACGCGGGTGTAGAAGTCGATAGAGCGGTCGATGTCGCTGACGACGAAGCCGGTGTGGTAGATGGTTTGGGGTTTCATGGTGGCGTGCAGTTTAGCGGGTGTTTGGTGCGGCCTGTTTGCCGACTTGGTTAGTTGCGTGCCGTCCTTCGAGAGCCTCGGGATGGCATTTTGGGGGGCGAGAGGTGGTTGGCTGAGGTAGGAAATGACCCATCCTCGCGCCCAATGGGCACCCGCCTCCCTGCCAGGGAGGGAGGAAATGGACCCCATCCCTTGCCTGGTTTTGCACTAAATTCGGAAGTATTTTTCGGCGTTGTCGTGGAAGAGTTTTGCGCGTTCGGAGTCGGTGAAGCCGGACGTGATTTCGTCGTAGGCGTTCCAGAGGGTTACATAGTCGCTGAACAGGCTGTCTACGGGGAAGTTCGAGGCGAACATGCAGCGGTCGACGCCAAAGATGTCGATGGCGTCGAGCACGAACGGTGCGATCGACTCGGGGGTCCACTGCTGGTCAAGCATTCCGAGGGCCGAGATCTTCGCAGAGACGTTCGGTGCCGATCCCAGGGCTTCCAGTCCTTTCCGCCATTCGCGGAGTTCTCCGGGCGTGCGTCCGATGGGCATGGCGGTGTGGCCCATGACCATGGGCACTTCGGGAATTTCGTTGGCGAGTTGGGCGGCCTCTTGCAGTTGCCACGGCCAGACCTGCAGTTCGAACATGCCGTTGAACCTGGCAATCAGTTTGAACCCGGCGCGCCATTGCGGGTCGCCCATGAGGTCGCCGGCTTCGGCGAACCGGAAGTTCGAGCGGTCGTCGGACCAGTTCAGCATGTGGCGGATGCCGCGCCAGTTGGCGTGCTCGGCGTGGCGTTCGAGTACACCTTCGACGTTCGGATCGGAGAGGTTTGCGTAGGCGACGATCCCATTGGGCATGCCGTTCGATGCGGGGTCGTCGGCCACGCTCTGCAGCCATGCGGTTTCACCGACGGGATCGGCGTTGTGGTCCCATTCGGCCTGGACATGCACGGATTTCTTGAGCGGGATGCCTTCGGCGTGCCTGTGGAAGTCGGAGATCAGGTACGACTGGCGGATCGGCGTGTAGTCGCCAACGAAGTGGTCGATACCTTCCTGCAGCCAGGGGTAGGGGTTGTTTTCGAGGTCCCAGAGGTGGTGATGGGTGTCGATGAATGGGGGGACTGGCAATGTATTGCTTTCTCTGAGGTGCCGTGGGCACGTTTTCCGAGGTGCCATTGGCACGTTTTCTGAGAGGTCGATAAGTGCTGGCTGATTCGTTTGCCCGAGCTTCGGGGTGGTGAGTGCCGGGGCCAGTTTAGCCGGGTGTGAGCGCCGATGTCACGCACGGGCACCAGACACACGTTTGCCAGAAGCGCTACCGGTGTTGCGTGAACCTACTTGCTGGCTCGGGTGAGGGTTGATCTCAGGGCGTTGACGGCAACTTCGAACAGCTCCGGTGTCGTTGAGCCGCCAAACTGGCCACCGCTCGAAAGATGGGGCTCGAGGTTGAACCGGTCTTTGAAGCCGCGCTCGAGTGCGTCACGGAATATCTCCTCGACGTGGCCGTCGCCTTCACCTGCTGGCACCACCTTGCCGGTTTTTGCAACGGCGTCTTTTACGTCGAAGTAAACGATGTGATTGCGAAGTTTGTTCCAGCATTGCAGAGTATCTTCGCCGCACTGGATGAAGTTGGCGAAGTCGAAGCAGAGGCCGAGCCGGGGCAGGTTCGTGGCGAGGTCGAGGCATCGGTCGCCGGTGTCGCCGTAAACGTCTTTTTCGTTTTCGTGAATAAGCGTCACGCCGGACTCTTCTGCTGCATCAAGCATTGCGCCCAGGCGGTCGATCACTTGCGATCGAATGTTTTCCGCGGGAACTCCCGGATCACGGTAGAACGAGAAGATTCGAATTCGGTCCGCACCGATTTCGTGGGCAATTGTGGCTGCAGTTCGTACACCATCGATCGAGATTCGGGCGGCTTCGGAGATGTTCGTTTTACCAAGCGGGCTGCCGACAGCGTGAAAGGTTAAGCCGTGAATTCCGGCGATGCTCTTGAGGTCGTGGAGTTCGCCGGTTGAGAGCTCCATGACGTTCTTGCCCCAGGCGCCGCGAAGTTGAATCTCGTTGATACCATGTCGCTCGAGGATCGAGAACTGCAGTTCGGGGTCGGGACTGATCTCGTCGGCGAACGCGGATAGTTTCCAGTTCATTGATTGACTCAGGACTGGGTGTGGGATTTGTTGAGACACCGCGATTTTCGGAGATGCGATGATATAGAAATCGGGACGATGCTCGATGGAGCCGAAGTGCGCGAGCGGGTGTGCAAGCAAAACTGGGTACGGCTGGGGCTCGCCCACAGGTTATGGTTAGGGACCGATGATCGATCCACAGCTTGCGGGCAAGGTTGCGCTTGTGACGGGTGCCAATCACGGGATTGGCGCTGAGACCGCGGTTGCGCTGGCTGCGCAGGGCGTTTTGGTCTTCGTCACTTACCTGAGTTTTGAAAATCCCGCGCCCGGAGGCGACGTAACGGTTGGTGGCGAGGCCAGGTATCACGCTGAGCAGGCGCGGAACGCGGACGAAGTAGTGGAGCAGATCAGGTCCGGCGGCGGGTTGGCGTCGGCCCTGGAATGTGATCTTTCTGAACCGGCGAACATCGCCATTCTGTTCGACCGCGTGGAATCTGAGCTGGGAGCGGTGGATATCCTCGTGAACAACGCCACGGGATGGATGTCGGACAGTTTTCTGCCCTCGGATTTCGAGCCAGGTAACCCGGAGGAGCGCTGGTCTGTACCAACGCAGTTGACGGTCGAGAGTCACGACCTCCATTTCAACATGACCAGCCGTGGCACCGTGCTGATGATGACCGAGTTTGTGAACCGGTTCATTGCGAGGAAAGCAAGGTGGGGCCGGGTAATAAACATCAGTACCGACGCCGCCAGGGCGTTCGCAAGGGAGGTTTCGTACGGGGCGAGCAAGTATGCCGTGGAGAGTTACAGCAGGAGCGCTGCGGAGGAGCTGGGTCCGCTTGGAATCACTGTGAATATCGTGTCGCCGGGGCCGATTCAGACCGGGTATATTCCGCCGGGGAGCGAACCGACGATCGTGGCAGACACGCCACTGGGCCGTGTCGGAATGCCGGATGATGTTGCCGATGTGATCGTGTTCCTGGCATCGGAGCAGGCGAGGTGGGTAACGGGGCAGTTGATCCATGTCGGTGGCGGGCACCGGATGTAGGTGCCGTCGGCACGTTTACTGGAGGCAAGAGGGTGGTCTTCGACGGGGTTGGGTTGAACTCCCCGTACGGACAGTGACGAACTGGAAGGTGAACCGAAATGCGAATTGATCCCGCAGGCGCGGATCCGAAAATGATTAGTGGCGTGGCTGATTTCACCGGCATGCGGGTGCTGGAGGTCGGCAGCGGCGACGGTCGTATGACGTCGATGCTGTCGGACAGGGCGAACAGCGTGCTTTCTATCGACCCTGACGAAGACGCGATCGCGCGTGCCGTCGAGCGAGGGGCCGAATCAGGGCAGGGCAACGTCGAGTACATGGTTGCCGATGTTTGCACGATCAAGCTACGGCCGGGTGAGTTCGATGCTGTCTTCCTTGCGATGTCGCTCTGATGAATTCCTTCTGAGGGCGTCGGCGACGCCCTGGGCAATATCCACGGGTCCCTGCGGGTGGGCGGACTGCTCGTCGATGTCCACCCGGTGGCACGACACAGGACGCTACAGCTTGAAGTGTCGGGAACGTGGGTCGATATAGGTGCGGTCGAGAGG
>JASLNQ010000400.1 GCA_030745955.1 Dehalococcoidia bacterium
GCCAGTTTTACGACCTACCACGGCGTCGACCCGTCGGAGGAACTCGCACGCAAAGCCGGGATCAAGCCCGAGGACGTCATTCGCCTGAACGCAAACGAGAATCCCTACGGCCCGCTCGAGAAAGTATCGGCGGCGCTTTCAAACCTGCCACTCCACCTGTACCCCGACCCAAACCAGCGCAAGCTGCGTGCCGCCCTCAGCGAATACACCGGACAGCCTGCCGACCGGATCATGGCCGGGGCGGGCGGCGACGAAATAATCGATCTGCTGATGCGCCTGTTCGTTGCCCCGGGACAGAAAGTCCTCGACTGCGAACCGACCTTCGGCATGTACAGCTTTTCGGCACGACTGGCCGACGCCGAGATCGTGTCGATTCCCAGGAACGAAACGTGGGACATCGATATCCCCGCAATGCTGGAGGCCATCGACGATTCGGCGCGGATCGTCTTCCTGGCCTCGCCAAATAACCCGACCGGCAATCTCCTCACCGAACAGGACGCCCGGGCGCTGCTCGGCACCGGGGTCGTAGTGTGCGTTGACGAGACCTACTACGAATTCTCAAACAGCTCCCTCTGCCCCCTGCTCGACGAGTACGAAAACCTGGTGATACTGCGTTCATTCAGCAAGTGGGCGGGCATCGCCGGACTCCGGGTCGGCTATTCGATCGCGTCAAGCGAGCTGATCGCCCACCTGATGGACATCAAGCAGCCCTACAACATCAACGTCGCCGGTGAGGCTGCAGTTTTGGCTGCGCTGGAACACCGGGCAGAGTTACTCGAACGGGCGACGACGCTCGTTGAACAGCGCAAAAGGCTCGAAGCTGTAATCGGTGAAATCGAGGGCGTGTCGTTCTATCCGTCCATGGGCAACTTCCTGCTCTGCCGTTTCGAACGGCGCACCGCCGAAGAAGCGTATGTCGGACTGGCCGAGCATGGCATCTTTGTCCGCCGGTTCCCGCAGAGCGTGCTCGACAGTTCCCTGCGAATCAGCGCCGGGACCCCCGAGCAGACAGACTTGCTGATCGACGCCCTTAGAACCGTTGTCTAGCGAGTGCCCCGCCAGTTAGCATCGATACGGTACCGAGTCCGATACTCGGCACCAGTCGTGAGATCGAAGGCACAGGCATGTCAGAAAACGAAGCCAGCGTTGTCCCGAGCGGCGCAGCCCCAGATGGTCGCCAGGACCGAGTGGCAACAATCGTCCGTGAGACCGGTGAAAGCAAGATAGCGGTCACCGTCAACCTCGACGGCACCGGCGAGGCGGAAATCGACACCCCTGTCGGCTTTCTAAAGCACATGCTGAGCCAGATCGCCCGCCACGGCCAGATCGACCTCAAGGTCGAGGCCGATGGCGATCTCGAAACCGGATCACACCACACGGTCGAAGACACCGCAATCGTGCTCGGCCGGGCGATTGACGAAGCGCTTGGCGACCGCAAGGGCATCGTGCGCATGGCCGACCGGACGTGTCCGCTCGACGAAGCGCTGACCCACGCCGTGCTCGATCTCTCGGGACGCGGCTACGCCGTGGTCAACATGGGCATCGACAATAACACCGGTGAGTTCCCGGCCGACCTTGCGCGTCACTTCTTCGAGGCAATGGCCATCGAGGGCCGTTTCTGCCTGCACATCCGGGTGCTGGCGGGGCAGAACGAGCACCACGTCATCGAGTCGGCATTCAAGGCGTTTGCCAGGTCGCTCAGAGACGCGACCCGCATCGACGACCGCAACCGGGACGCAGTCCCGAGCACCAAGGGCACCCTCACCGGCTAAAGCATGACCGAAGGGCTGTCCAATCCGCTGTCCCTACGAGGGAGACGGGTGCCCCCAGGGCGCGGGTGTGGGTGAGTGTTTCGACGCGCGAGCACAAGCCGCCGAAAGTGCTGCGCAACCATCCCCTAGGCTACCGTCAACTCGTAGCTAAAAACCTCGATCACCGGGTTCGCAAGTAACTTCTCGCACATCGACTTCACGTCGGCCTCGGCTACAGCCAGGTCGTCACCCTCGATCTTCAGCTCAAAATATTTACCCGCCCGCAGCGCCTCCACGGAATCGAACCCGAGCCGTCCCAGCGCCCGGGCGATGGTCAGTCCCTGTGGATCGTTGACCGTTGGTTTTAGAGTGAC
>JASLNQ010000401.1 GCA_030745955.1 Dehalococcoidia bacterium
AGAGTTGATTCACATACATGGGATCAGCGGCGTCAGCATGAGCGGGATCGCCGAAGGTGCCGGAATTTCGCGACAGACGCTGTACAAATACTTTCCGGATGTCGATGCCATCGTGGTGGGATTGGTTGAGAGGGACTCGGACCACCACCTCCACGACCTGAAGTCGTCACTGGACGCACTCGATGGCCCTGAAGCCCGGTTGCGGGAACTCGTGTCGCACTCGATCGAATCCCACGCGCACGGATCGAATCCCCTTCACGAGGCACACTTAGCTTCGGAGAGAATGCTAACGGTCCTTGAGGATCACATCGAAAAGACGGTCGAGTTGCTTGAGTCCGTGCTTGAAGACGGCGTCGAGTCGGGTGCCGTCCGTGATGACATAGCGGTCAACATCCTGGCCCGGGCTGTTAGTGGAATTCTCACGGCAGCCATACAACCGCAACCCCCGGAGTCTCCTGGATCGGAACCGGCCGCGACCGCACACGCTTACTACAACCTGATCGACCGCATGATCGCTCCCTGACTACCCCTCATCGCATCCCATATTCCGTCCAAAACCGTGATTGCCGGGTGGTCGTTCGCCGGGTGTGATCCTAGAATGCAACTCGATTTCCGATTTCCACATACCCCGCTGCCCGGATACCGAAAAACAGCCGCTACCCCTGCTGCCCCGGTCCCGGCAAGAAAGCCAATGCCATGAAGATCGAGCAAGTTTCCGTAACGGTTTTCAAAACAACGTCAAAGACCACCCGCGACACTGACGGCCACACCCACCCGGGACCGGAACACGATTCCAGCGAGGCGATGCTCACCGTCACCACCGACAGTGGCGACTCCGGTTACACCTTCGGAACGCCCGAAGGGCTGCGTCCCTACGTGCTTGAGAACTTCATCAAGAAGGTATTTTTAGGCGAAGATCCCATGGACAGAGAAAAGCTCTGGCAGGGATTAGCCCGGTGGCAACGGGGTAGCGGTGCGAACCTGACCGACCGCACACTCGCAGTTGCCGAAATGGCCCTCTGGGACCTCGCCGGACGTGCTCTCGATACCCCCGTATGGAAGCTGCTTGGTGGCTACCGCGACAAAGTCCCGGCATACGGATCGACCATGTGCGGCGACGAGGTGAAAGATGGCCTCGCCACCCCGGAGGACTACGCGAACTTCGCCGAGTGGATGGTCAACCGCGGCTACAAGGCGATCAAGCTCCACACGTGGATGCCACCCGTTACATGGGCCCCGAGCGTGAAAATGGACATCAAGGCCTGCGCTGCGGTCCGTGAAGCGGTCGGCCCAGACTTCCCGCTGATGCTCGATGCCAACCACTGGTATTCCCGTACCGAGGCATTCGAGCTCGGTAAGGGCATCCAGGAACTCGGCTACTACTGGTATGAAGAGCCGATGGACGAACATTCGACCGAGTCGTACCGATGGCTTGCCGAGAACCTCGAAATTCCGATCCTCGGGCCTGAATACGCCTACGGCAAGTTCCACACACGGGCCGAGTGGATCGCCAGCAAGGCGTGTGACATCTCCCGTGTCGGTGTTGCCGATGTAGGTGGAATCGGACCCAGTATGAAGATCGCCCACCTCGCCGAGTCGTTCAACATGGACTGCGAGATCCACGGTGGCGGCACAGGCAACCTTGCGGTGCTCGGTGCGATTCACAATGTCCGCTGGTACGAACGTGGCCTGCTGCACCCGTTTGTCGACTACGACGAAGTGCCGGATCACCTGAACAGCGCTATAGACCCGATGGACGACGACGGGGATATCCCGATGCCGACCCGACCGGGCCTTGGCGAAGATATTAATTTTGACTACATCGCCGACAACGTGATCTCGTCACACTGACAACTAGGACGGCGGGACCGTGACACAGGGGAGTTATACTCGATTCGGTGCGCAGGATTGAATTTCTGCATCAGTTCGCCGTTGATCGGGTATCGTTGTCCGTCCAGTCCTTCGTATAATCGCCGGGTTGGCTGGTCCGTCCGGCAAACAAGTGAGTGCAGTTACTACTTTGAGCTGACACGCCCGCGCGATCTGCAGATCATTTTGCAGGGGATGCGGGCGTTGTAATGTAATCGGGAGAACGATCA
>JASLNQ010000402.1 GCA_030745955.1 Dehalococcoidia bacterium
GACCGGCAATGTCGTCATCGTAGTCGACCCGAGTGGCCGGGTGATCGAGTCGAACGCAGCGTTCGCCTCGATATTTGATTCGCCAAACGACCGCCGTTCGATCCTGGACATCTGGCCGGAGATCAGTGAGTTCTGGCAACCGGTCTTTGCGGCAAGCGAATCGGGAAAGCAACTGCGTGTCGATATCCCGGCAACCGATCGCGAGGGACGGAGCCTGGTGTTCGATGTCCGCCTGTTTGTCGCCGATCAGCCCGACTCGATGGCCGGCCTGGTTGTTGGGATCGCACGCGATGTCACAACCGAGCGTAACCGCGCGAAAGATCTTGAAATTCGGGCCACTACCGATTCCCTGACCGGTGCTTACAACCGCAACCAGCTTGAGGTGCTGCTCACCCAGGCGATACGCAGCGCCAGGCGGCGGAAACAGTCGGGTTGTTTCCTGTTCCTTGACATGGTTGATTTCAAGCAGGTGAATGACACCTACGGCCACGACGAGGGCGATCGGGTGCTCCAGACCATCGTGGCTGTGCTGCGCAGTACCTGCGCGACTCCGACATTATCGCCCGCTTCGGCGGTGACGAGTTCGGGGCTGTGCTGATCGACTCCAACCCGGAATCCGGCTTCGCGAAAGCCCAACAGCTCGTCGAAGTGCTGGGCGAGATAACACCGGCTGGCAACTCAGAGGGTATTGTCGTTTCGATCGGCCTGGCCGTGTTCCCACAGCATGGTGACTACGCCTCCGACATCATCAAGTCTGCTGACGTTGCGATGTACCGCGCAAAGCGCGATCCCGACCGCAACGTTGCCGCGTGGGACAGCGAGTGGGCTGAATGAACCCGAATGATGAACCGGGTAATACGGCGAGCAGCCCGAACCGACTCCCGTTCATTATCACCTTTGCACTGATTGCGATCGGCCTTGCAGCCGGGTCGGTGATTCTTCCCGATTTGTCGGCCGTATTTGGGGTGTTGGCCGCAGTAGTTGCCGTGGTCATTGCGGTGCTTGCCCTGGGGAGCGAGAACTATCTCAGGCGGGAGACCGAGCTGCGCCAACGTGATGCTGCTGCTGCCGCCGACGAGATCGAAAGGCTTTCGTGGCAGGACCGGTCGACAGGGTTGTTTTCGTCCAGCTGGTTCCAGCAGGCCCTTGAGCGGGAAGTGAGCAGGTCGGTGCGCTACGACCAGGCATGCGTTGTGATCTGGCTGGGCCTGGACCAGGAGCATCTGCGCCAGCAATCGGCATATGCGTTCAACACAGACCCCGCTTACATCTGGCGTTTCGTTTCGGACCTGACTTCAGCAGCAGTCCGAGACACCGACACCGTGGCCAGGTGGCCGGGTGAATATTCGGTGGCGATCCTGCTCCCACAATCGAATGCCGAGGGCGGAAACATTGTGATGGACAGGTTGAACGAGAGGCTCGAAACCGAGAAGCTGGAGATCGCCGACGGCACGCGTACAGACGTGCGGTTCCGGCACCGGGTCGTCTCGTTCCCCGTCGATGGAAGCACCGCGGGCGAGCTGCTCGCTGCGCTTCAGCGATAGTTACTCAACCCCGGCACTCGAGGCCGCCGCCGATACCCGGTCTTCAAACTCGCTGATCGTTTCGATGAACCCTGTCGTGTCGGTAACGTCGCCGGGATAGTTGACCGCCATCACTGAAACTTTCAGTTCCGCCTGCCCTCCCAGGCCGACTCTCAACCTTGAAAACGCCATCGCTTCGCGGATTCTTTCGACCGCGATGTTTGTTCCGTCGCTGTCGGTTTCTGGCAGCATCGCGATAGTGACCGACGGGCTGACCGAGTTGCTCACGATATCGGTTGTCCGCAGCTGCTTCACCGCCACTTCCTGGGTGAACAGACGCAACGCCTGCAGTTCCGACACCGCGGTAATGTCAACCCCGTTGCCGGCCAGCTGTTTCAGGTCGGGGGCGATCACGATCACGGTAAAGGTCCGCCCAAACCTTCTCGACCTGTCCACTTCAAGCGAAATGTACCGGACCATCTCCTGGTGATCGACTATGAGGTCGAGCCAGTTCGAGTTGGCCAGGGATGCACCGCTGGCCCAGGTAGCCTGGTC
>JASLNQ010000403.1 GCA_030745955.1 Dehalococcoidia bacterium
AGTGGCCCTCTCGTGTAGCGCCGCCGACTTCGGGTTGGCCGCCACGTAAGCCGCAATTTCTCGTTCGAGAGCTGTCGTCATTTCGAAGTCCTCACTCGTCCGACTCACTCGGTTCAACCCGTGTCGCCGGGTCACGTCCGCCCTGCAGGGCGTCCAGCAGCGTCGTTAGCGCCCGTTCCGCCGTCGAACGCAAAGATACCGCACACAGCGGCGTAATTTTCGTATCCGCGGGGTTGATCTCGATGATTGTTGCGCCGGCGGATTCGGCAATCCACAGCAGTCCACTGGCCGGCCTGACAGTTGCCGAAGTGCCGATCGCCAGGACGCAATCGGCTCGGTCGATTTCCGTTCTCGCCGCCACCATGACATCGTCAGGGATCGGCTCGCCGAACATCACGGTGTCGAACTTGACCAGTCCGCCACACTCATCACAGGGACCGGGCGCAAACAGCGGGACGATGTCGCCAAGCGCAATCCGGTTCCCGCACTCAATACACCGCAATCGCCGCCGGTTGCCATGGATTTCGATCACGTTTTCCAGCCCGGCCTTTTCGTCGAGCCCATCGATGTTCTGGGTCACCACCGACTTCAACTCACCAAGCCGCTCCATCTCCGCAAGCGCGAAATGACCGGCGTGAGGCTCGGCTCTAACCAGCGCATCACGGAGTTCCAAAATGTGTGCGTCGATCTTCTCGTTGGCACGCCGGTTCCACCAGCCCGTCGGGTCCTTCCGGAACTGGGAATAACCGTCCATCGGAGGTGTGCCGTACCGGGTCCACAGGCCATCGGCCCCCCTGAACGGCGGTATGCCACTCTCGACCGACATCCCGGCGCCGGTCATCGCTACGGTGTACCGGGCTTCGCGCATGATCGACGCGATTTCGTCCACCAGGTCCTGGAGCTCCGCATCGGGGAGATATTGGGCGGATGATTTAGCCACTGGCACTGGCGATGGCGTCCTGTGTGACTCGACCGTTCATCACTGTGTAAATACTTGTGGCTTCGAGATAGTCGGCGGGCACGATGCCCGGTTCCGTGGCGGTCAGAAGCACCTGCTCGTGCTCGCTGGCAGCCTCAAGTACACGCCGCCTTCGCGTTGGGTCAAGCTCCGAAAGGATATCGTCGAGGGCGAGGACCGGCGTGCGGCCCCTCGACCGTTTCACGAACACTGCCTCCGCCAGCTTGAGCGATAGCGCGATCGTCCGGGACTGGCCCCTCGATGCGAACTGTCCGGCAAGCTTTCCGTTCAACATAATCTCAAGGTCGTCACGGTGCGGACCGATCACCGTCGCGCCCTGCCCGATCTCTCTCCGGCGCGAGGCTGACAGGGCGCGGCCGATCCCCCCTTCGATCATTTCGGCGGTCATGGAACCGATTGCCGGTCTGTCGCTCGAAGAAACCGTGATCCGGGGCCGATACTTGAGTTCGAGCCCGTCGTCATCCGCCAGGTCGCTGTGAGCAGGTATCGCGTGCTCGTTGAGGTCGTCGACGGCTCGCCGCCGGGAGTCGGTAACCCTTGCGCCTTCGTACGCCAGCCTTTCGTCCCAGAATGTCAGCTCGTTCTCATCGGAGTGGCCCTCTCGTATTCGCCGCAACAGCTGATTTCGCTGCCCGACGACCTGCCCGTACCGTTGGAGCGTCTTAAGGTACGCCGGGTCGGACTGCGATATCAGGATGTCGAGGTACCTGCGGCGCCTGCCCGGCGAGCCGTGGATTATCTCGAGGTCGTCCGCCTCGAAAAACACCACGTTCAGGTGCCCAACAAAATCGATCGCCGACCGCTTGATCCCGTTCACCCGGAGGCCCTTGCGAAAGCCAGCCGCACCGGTCGACGGCCCCTCTGCGCCACTCACATCGACATCGATCTGGGCCTGGGTGATCACATCGTCATCACGACCGACCCCCAGCACCTGCATGTGACCGCCGGTCTCGGTCAGCGACCAGTTGACCAGTTCGCGCTCGTTCGACGAACGGGGTGATTTCGCAATCGCCAGCATGTAGACGGCTTCAAGCAGGTTGCTCTTGCCCTGGCCGTTCTGGCCCTGGAACAGCGTCAGTCCGGGACGCAACTCCAATT
>JASLNQ010000404.1 GCA_030745955.1 Dehalococcoidia bacterium
CGTACGACCCGGCGGCTTATCGGTCGAGCTGCTTCGCGTCAGATGTGGTGGCCGTGCTTGACGACGCAGGTATTGACAGGGCACATTTCTTCGGCCACTCCATGGGAGCGTTCATCGGGTATTCGGTCGCGAAACATGCGCCATTCCGGCTGTTATCCCTGGCGTTGGGCGGCGCCGATCCGTACGAGCCCGATCCATCGACAGTGGATTCGCTGAAAACCAGCCTTGAGCATGGATTGGCGGTCGCCATCGCCGAAGTAGAGGCTCAACACGGTCCTGTGCCACCCCGGATGAAAGCAACCGCGTTAGCCAACAATCTCCACGCGCTGCGGGCGGCACTGCAAAGTCCGCGCGAAGATTATCTACCGGGCCTCCGTATCTTCACGGGTTCCTGCCTGTTGTATGCCGGGTTCATGGACCCGGCATATTCGGGTATACAAAAGCTGGCTGAAGAAATGCCGGGGGCGACGTTCCTGTCACTCCCGCGACTCGACCACTGGTCGTCATTCGTGTCCACCAGCGACATCCTGCCTTACATCCGGGCATTCCTGCGAACGGTGAAGTAACTATCGTCGATGGACACCCGACCCCCGGTCCAGTAAAACCGATTACTATGCACCGCACGAGCAACCCGAGGGTGGGCGGTGACGAAACAACGAAATGATCACGAGGTGGGCCATGTCCGGTGAGTACGACAGGAGAATCAAGGGGATCATCCCGGCGATGGCGACGCCGTTCAGCGAGGATGGCGAGATCAACGAAAACTGGCTGCGGGCCGACCTGGAACACATGATTGACGCCGGCGTCAATGGCGTGGTGGTGGGCGGCAGCACCGGCGAGGGGCACACCTACACCCTGGACGACCACCGGCTCGCACTGGGTGCGGCGGTCGAGCATGCCGCGGGGCGCATCCCGGTGATCGCGGGCATCATCGTGAACAGCACCCGCCAGGCGAAGAAAGTCACCGATGCAATGGCCGACCTCGACCTTGCAGCTCTGCAGGTGACGCCAACGCATTACGGCGGCAGGCCGGATGACGAGAGCACGGTGAAGCACTTTGCTTCGATTGCGCAGCACAGCGGCAGGCCGGTGGTTGTCTACAACGTGATTCGCCACAACCTCTGCTCGGCGGAGTTGCTGACTCACATGGTCGGCGAGGTCGACGGCATCATCGGTGTCAAGCAGAGCGCCGAAGACCTGAAACTGGTTGCCGACCTTGTCGTTGGCATCGGGGACAGGGGCGTTGTGCTTACGGCCACCGACGGCCTGATGTATCCGAGTTTCGCGGTGGGGGCGCAAGGCGCAATCTCGGCGATTTTGTCGGCGGTCCCGGAAATGCTGGTGGAGCTGTGGAACGCGGTTCAGAACGACGATCACGCTACCGGTCGTGATCTGCACGTGAAGCTGCTGGGAATCTGGAACGCGATTTCCGGTGCGAAAATGGTGGCGAACGTGAAGGCCGCGATGTCACTCCAGGGCCGTGAGGGCGGAGTGCCGAGGGCGCCGTGGCGTGCCACCGAGGGCGAGGGGAAAGAACGCATCAGGAAAGCGCTGGTCGACGCAGGCGTTATCACGTAAGGGCCGGGGGTGCCCCGGGGCATCGTCGCGGGTGCGGGGTCCGGGTCATTGCCAGGCGCGGTCGAAAAGCTTGAGCCAGTTTTCGCCAAGGATTTTTCGCGTGTCGACCTCTGAGTAGTTCCTCGCTAACAGGCCTTCGGCGACGTTCGCCCAGTCGGCCGGGTTCTCGAATCCCCGCAGGTGGCGGTACGGCTCGGGCGTGCTGGCGACGTTCTCGGCGGGAATCGTTCCCTGCGACGAGAATATCCAGTCGAAGAACGACCGCGGCTGTTCCATGCAGAAATCGGTGCCGATGGCGACATGGTCGATACCCGCCATTTGCACCAGGTAGTCGATTGCGTCGAGATACTCTTCAAGCCCGGTCTCGAAGCCGTTCTCGAAGAACATCGGAAACGCGTTTGCGCCGATCACGCCGCCCCGCTCGGTGAGCAGCTTGATTGCCTCGTCGGTTTTGTTG
>JASLNQ010000405.1:0-1651 GCA_030745955.1 Dehalococcoidia bacterium
GTCGGGGTCGATGCAAAGAAAGGCGTTATGACGATCGACCCGCCCGGTGGTTTGTTCTAGGAACGTAATCTTCGTAAACTGGTGCACATAGACCATGTAGCAGGATGGGAATCTAGATGTCGGGTCACTCGAAATGGAGCACGATCAAGCACAAGAAGGGTGCGGCCGACGCCAAGCGTGGGCAGCTCTTCACGAAGCTGGCGCGGGAGATCATGGTGGCCGCCCGTGGGGGTGATCCCGACCCTGACATGAACTTCCGGCTGCGACTTGCCATCGATAACGCGAAGTCGCTGAATATGCCGAAGGACAACATCGACCGGGCTGTCGCACGCGGCTCGGGTGTCGGTGACGATTCGGTGATCCTGGAAGAGATCAGCTACGAGGCGTACGGGCCCGGGGGTGCTGGAATCATCGTCCAGGCGCTGACCGATAACAAGAACCGTACTGCCGCCGAGGTGCGGGCACAGATAACCCGTGCGGGCGGGAACCTGGCCGGGGCGGGCGCGGTGTCGTGGAACTTTGAAAACAAGGGGCTCATTACCCTCGTTGTTGATGACGGAGACCCCGACGATGTTGCGCTTGAAATCGTCGATACCGGTGCCGAGGATGTCGATGTCGAGGGGTCGACGGTCGAGGTCACGGCTCCTTTTGAAGGGTTCGCCCAGGTGAAGACGGCCGTGGAGTCCCTGAACGGCATCACGGTTGAGCGGGCCGAGCTTGCGCTGGTGCCGACCTCGCTGGTCTCACTCGACAACAAGACGTCGATGCAGACCCTGCGCCTGCTCGATGCCCTTGAGGATGTCGATGACGTTTCGAAGGTGTACTCGAACGCGGATTTCCCCGATGAGGCGCTCGAGAAGTACGCCGAGGACTAAGCAACCGGCGTTGGGCGATTGGTGTTTGAGGCATGCCCGGGCGCACCGGGGCGCACCGGAGTTTTCACAGGCACCCAGGTGCTCTGGATGGGTCCGGTGCTGATCGAACGCCGGGAGACCTCGAAAGAGAGTGAAAGAAAATGACCGCGGCAGTAGCCACCACCGGGCTGACGAAATTCTATGGCGTACACCGTGGAATAACCGATGTGAACCTCGCAATCAGGGAAGGCGAGGTTTTCGGGCTCCTGGGTCCCAACGGTGCGGGGAAGACCACCTGCATTCGGCTGTTCCTCGATTTCATTCACCCGACATCGGGTTCGGCGACGGTCCTGGGCCTGGATTCCCGCGCAGATTCGGTCAGGATCCGGCGACATGTCGGATACCTGCCCGGCGAGTTCGTGACCTACGAGAAGCTCACCGTCCTCGACTTACTTGAGTACTTCGCCAATCTCCGCAACGGCGACCTTGGGAAGGCGCACCTGCTCGCCGAGAGGTTTGCACTGGACCTGACGCGAAAAATCGGCGAGCTTTCCCGCGGCAACCGTCAGAAGCTGGGCTTGGTGCAGGCGTTCATGAGCGATCCCCGGTTGCTGATCCTTGACGAGCCCTCAACCGGTCTCGATCCGCTCCTGCAGCAGGAATTTCACGCGCTCGTCCGCGAGGAGGTCGAGGCAGGCAAGACATTTTTCATTTCATCCCATGTGCTTTCAGAAGTGGAGATCATCTGCGACAGGGTGGGCATCATCCGGGAGGGCTCGCTGGTTACGGTCGAGGAG
>JASLNQ010000405.1:1661-2007 GCA_030745955.1 Dehalococcoidia bacterium
GGAGGTCGCAACGCCACGGGAACGGGCGCTTACGCGGGTGGAAATTGAGTTCGACAATCCCGTTTCGCCTGCCGATTTCGAGGCCGTGGAAGGCGTGACCGACGTGGTGGTGAGCGAACACAGGCTCACATGCAGTGTCACGGGGAGTGTCGACTCGTTGATCAAGGCCGCGGCAAGGCACACCGTGAACAAGATCGAATCTGCCCGGCCCGGCCTTGAGGAAGTGTTCCTCGCGTACTACAGCGAGGGTGCCAGAAAGGAGGGGCCGGGTGCTGCGTAACGTGTATCTGAAGACCCTCAGGGATTCCCGCAAATCACTGTTGTTCTACTCGATTGGCGGAATCGC
>JASLNQ010000406.1 GCA_030745955.1 Dehalococcoidia bacterium
AAGGGCCGGCTCGTTGGCGGCGTGAACGAATCGCAAGCCCTCTCTTTCGGCCAGTTCTTCGGCATGCTCCCTCGAGCGCTCGAACACGTCCCCGTGAAAAATCACGTTGGCCCCCAGTGCGGCTATCGAGCCGGCCTTGGCCGGGTTCGCGCCTTCGGGCAGTACGACTGTGCAGGCTGCACCGAAGGCCCGTGAGGCGTACGCGATCGACTGCCCGTGATTACCCGACGAGGCGGTGATGAACCCGCGCTCCCGCTCTTCCTGTGTGGTCTGGGATACGAGGTTGATACCGCCACGGACTTTGAACGCACCAAGCAGTTGGAAATTTTCGTGCTTGACCCACACTTCGGCGCCGAGCAGCTCTGAGAGGACCGGGTAGTGCCTGACTGGCGTGCGCAGGACGTGATCGGCGATCGCCATTCCAGCTCGCTCGATATCGTCGAGCGTTGGCTCGGTCTGGATGGGCGCGTCAGTCATCTGGAGGGTCCTTGGATTTGATCGTGCGAGTTGGCGGATTTGGTTGAATCAGGAAATTACGACAGTGCAGCAGGGTATAGGAGCAGGCCGGTTTCTGGCAGCCGGTGATCACCTTTTTTTAGCCACCGGGCATGCTTTACAGGTGTAACCTTCGATATTCGACCGACCGATTTTTTCGGGTATGTGTCGAATTGGGGATCCGTTGGCAGTTCAGGACCCGGCAGAACGTCCGTCAGACACGACCGAGGCAACGCGGTCGGATTCTCTCTCGCCCGGTTTCGGCCCTGGTATCTTCGGACGGTATTTCAAACACACGTTCGAAGCGGTTATCGAGAACCGTGACTTTCGCATGCTGTGGTTCGGCATGGTGCTCGCAATGGGCGGGTTCCAGATGCAGATGGTCGCCGGTGGCATTCTCGTATATAACATGACCGATGACCCGTTTATCACGGGAATCGTGGGGATGGGCTTTGCACCGAGCCTGCTGGTTGTTTCTCTGTATGGCGGGGTACTCGGCGATCGCGTAGAGCGTCGGCTACTCATTCAGGTCTCGCAGGCGGTCAACGGGATACTGGCCGGGGTCGTTGCGGTCTTGCTTATCAGTGGCACGCTGGCCTGGGGACATCTTTTCGCTGTTTCTGTCGCCCAGGGAGCGATGTTTGCACTACAGATGCCGGCAAGGCAGGCTGCGATTCCGTCGCTGGTCAGGAAAGACCAGTTTGCAAACGCTTTCGCACTGAACGCCATGGCCATGAGCATCATGTCGTTGCTCGCTCCTGCGATTGCGGGCGTTTTGTATCAGCAGGTCAGTCCTGAAATCGTATACATAATTGTTTCCGTCGTGATGCTCAGTGCGGTCGTATTCACGTCACTTGTGCCCAGGATGTACCCGGCGACCGACGATGACCAGACTTCGGTGCTGGACGACATCATCGCGGGGTTCAAGTACATCGGGCGCAACAAGTTCGTGCTGCACCTGATGATCTACAGCGTGATCGTTGCACTCCTGTCCATGCCGTTCAGGATGCTGGTCCAGGTTTACGCCAAGGACGTCTACGGGTCTGAACCCACCGAGGTTGGACTGCTGCTGACGGCCATCGGGCTGGGTGGACTGATCGGCAGCATTTCTATCGCAAACCTCCGCGTGGGGCATCGCCGTGGCTGGTATTTGCTCGGTGGTGCGTTCGTTTCGGGATTCGCGCTGGCCCTGATTGTCGGAATCCCGATTTATTTTGCCGGTGTCATCGGAATGGTCGGTATCGGACTCGGAGAGCAGGCCCGTTGGGCGCTCGGTCAGAGTTTGATGATGGAAAGGACATCGGATGAGTATCGGGCAAGGGTCATGAGTGTCCTCATGATGACTTTTGGCCTGATGCCAGCCGGGTTGCTGCCACTCGGGTATGCGATCAGAGAGTTCGGTGCACGGGAATCGGTCGGGACCCTGGCGGCGCTGTTGCTTGTTTTTGCCATTTTGTCAGTCTTCATGCTCCCACGACTCCGCCGGGTCAAGTAACCGGTACT
>JASLNQ010000407.1 GCA_030745955.1 Dehalococcoidia bacterium
CTCCAGAGGGTTATTCCCGATGGCTACCAGGTAGTGACAGCCCCGATCCCTGCGGTCTTGACGATCACGAACGAGCTCGGCGAGCCACGCTACCCGAACCTGCGTGGGATCATGCAGGCGAGCCGCAAGCAACCGGAACTGCTCACACTGTCCGACCTCGGGCTGTCCCCGGACGATCTGGCTCCGCAGGTGGAACTGAAGAGGCTGTATGTGCCCGAGTCAAACCGCCAGGTCGAGTTGATCGATGGCGAAGATGCGGCCGAAGCTGGCAAACACCTTGCCCTGCGATTGCGTGAGGAGAAGTTGATCTAATGACGAACGTACTTCTTGTCGCAGAACGCGACGACCGGGGCGAAATGTCACAGTCAACCCTCCAGGCAGTCACCGCCGCCCGCGGGCTGAGCGACCCGGTGGTGACAGTTGCCATCGCCGGTGACCTCCCGCCATCGGCCTCGGCACTACCCGTAAGCCGGGTGGTGGCGGTTTCGCCGGTCGATTCTGCCGATGCAGGCATATATGACCAGTTGACCGCCGACCTGGCGGGACTTGTATCTTCGGGCAGTCCTGAAGTGGTGATCCTCGGCAAAACCGACCTCGGGTCGGTGGTCGGGGCGCGGCTGGCGTTCCGGGCCGACGGTGCATTCGCCTCCGATTGTGTCGAGGTTTCGAACGCCGCGGGCGCGATCAGCGTTACCCGGCCGGTTTACGGCGGTAGCGCGCTGGCCGAGTTTGAAATTGCTTCTTTACCCGCCGTGGTGACACTCCGGGGTGGGGCGTTTGAGCCGGCGGGAATCGGCGAGGCGGCTGGTCTGCCCGCGCCGGAGATCGATACGTTCACTCCGGGACAACCGGCGGTACGATCGGCCGCAGTAACCGATACCGTGGCCGAGTCACGCGAGGGTGTCCGGCTGGAAGATGCCGACGTTGTGGTGAGTGGTGGCCGCGGGCTCGGTGGTCCGGAGCCTTTCGCAGTGCTCACCGATGTTGCTAACGCACTGGGCGGGGCCGTGGGGGCCTCGAGGGCTGCGTGCGATGCCGGCTGGATAGACCACTCGCACCAGGTGGGCCTCACGGGCAAGTCGGTCAGCCCCGATGTTTACATTGCCGTCGGGATCTCGGGCGCCAGCCAGCATATGGCGGGCTGTTCGAGTTCTCGTGCGATCGTCGCAATCAACAAGGATGGCGATTCAAACATTTTCAAAGAGGCCCGGTTCGGCGTTGTAGGTGACTGGGAAAAGATACTCCCCTCATTTCTTGCTACTGTCCGTGACCTGAAAGCGTGATGGCCGTAAAATAGTTATTTAGCGGTAAGCTGTTTGCAGGCCGGGGCCCACCCCGGGGCTGCCAGCGGGCGTCGACAACAATTCGGAAAACGCGAGGCGATGAATTGGATTTTGGCTACGGTGACGGCGTGGAAGGTGTTTTCAAGTTCATTGATCGGGCCGAGGTTATGGCCGTTTTCTTCCCGAAGTTCGGCCAGTCAGTTGTGATCGATGTCCGGCCGAAGGAAGGCGATCCGCCCCTGGTCAGAGTGGTGCCGATGGCCCGCTCGATCGCCGACCGGCTCCGTTCGATCAAGCGAATGCGACCGGGCTTGCCGCGCCCGCAGGACATCATCGCCATTCCGTGGGTGGGGTACGTCGACGCGCTGAAGTCGTCGGGGCTCTGGGCCAGGGTCGTGGGCCGCATCGAGGGCACGGGTTACCCGGAGGCCATCGAGACGGCTGAAAAGGCGTTCGACGAGTTAGTCCGCATGGAACGTCGCGAGCTGGCCCAGTTGATCATGGGTGAGCAGTACGAAACCCTCTGGGCCCGCCCAACAAGCTAACCCGGGAATGTGATGCTTTTGTCCTCGCTCCCTGGCAGGGAGGGAGTTAGATGCACTTCTCACAGAGGGTGGGTCGCGGTCTTCACAAAGCCGACAACACGTCCCGA
>JASLNQ010000408.1 GCA_030745955.1 Dehalococcoidia bacterium
CTGGCACAACGTTCGAATACCCCGGCGGTCATCACCATGCAAAAACGGAACCCGTTTCGATCATGTCAACAGAGCCAGTCCCGATCTGGATCAGCGGTTCGTCGGTGGCGGAGGGATCGAATTCTGACATGAACCGCTCGCTGCCACCGACAGCCCCCATCGGCAGCCCGCCTCCGATGATCTTGCCGAGTGTCGTGATGTCGGCGTCGATGCCATAAAATTCCTGGGCACCTCCCCAGGCCAGCCGAAAACCCGAAACGACCTCGTCGAACACCAGGGCGATGTCAAACTCGGTAGTCAGCTTGCGCAGGCCTTCGAGGAAGCCGGGCTCCGGGGGGATGATCCGCTGAAATGGCTCGACTATCACGGCCGCCAGATCGTGACGGTGCTCTTCGATCAGTTTGGCGGTGTACTCGAGATCGTTGAAGGGGGCAAGCAGCACTGATTCAGCCACCGCAGCGGGAATTCCACGGGAATCGGGGATAGGGACCGGGTAATTGGCGGTCCGGGTGGGCCGCAACGACATCAGGGCGTAGTCGTGCATCCCGTGGTAGCCGCCCTCAAACTTGAGGATCTTCTCGCGTCCGGTCGCGGCCCTGGCAATCCTGAGTGCGTAAGCTGTGGCTTCAGTCCCGGTGCTTGTGAACCGGACCTTGTCGACGCTCGAGATTGCGTTCACGATCTGCTCGGCGAGAAGAATTCCCTTTTCGTTCATCGCGAAAAACGTGGTTCCGTCCGACAGCTGCTCTTCGATAGCTGCAGCCACGGCCGGGTGGGCGTGCCCGAGGAACATCGGGCCGGAGCCCAGCAGGTAATCGACGTATTCGTTGCCTTTTTCATCCCAGGCCCGGCTGCCAGCGCCGCGTTGAAGCACCAGGTCGCCCGTTGGGTTCCCGTAGTTTCCACCGGCGAGGTACATGTTGGCTTTGACGGCCAGGTCGTTGCTCATGTTCGGATTTTGGGTTATTTGAGGCCCTGCGTGGACATGGTCGATGAAACAGTATCCAACAAAGAACAGGCCCTGCCTTCTCAATTTGAGCTGGCAGGGCCTGTCTTTTATGTTCCTGGTGGAGACGGGGGAGAGTCGAACTCCCCGTCCAAGAAGGGTCCCGGTTTGACTTCTACGAGCGTAGCCGTCGGTATGTTTCTCATCGCCGCACCCGCCCCATCGGCGTAGCAAGTGCGGCGACCAGTTAGTGGAGCCTTAGATGTTCGTCACTAACGACCCGAACACCGCAGCCTGGCATTTCATCGCTCGATCCTGACCCGCCAGGCTGGGGTCAGGTCGAGCGTCACTGCGCTTAGGCAGCGAGAGCGAATTCTCGTTCGCCGTTTATGTTTTTGCCGCTTTTTACGTGGTGCACGGCGCCACGGCCCGCGATCGAGCGGTTATCTCCCTGTCGAATCCACGCGTCCCCAAGTTTCGTGGTTAATTCTACAACCGGGTTTTGAGGGTGCCGCAAGAGGGCAGGGGAGTGGTGTGTTGTGTTTGGGTGTGTGGGTTTGGTTCTGATGTGGCGGGGCGTGCGTCTTTAGGAACCACCCGCACCCGCGCCCAGGCGGCACCCGTCTCCCTCGCAGGGAGAGGAGAATGGCGTTTGTGTGCTAGATCTTTGAGCGCAGTGCGCGATCGATCTCTCGCTTGGCGTCGCGTTCCCTGATGGTATTTCGCCTGTCGACCTGGCGTTTGCCCTTCGCAAGGCCGATGAGCAGCTTTGCGACCCTGTTTTTTATATACACCTTCAACGGGACGACAGTCTGACCGTCGCGGTGGACCTGTTCGTCGAGGTGCCGGAGTTGCTTTTTGCTGAGGAGCAGTTTGCGCGACCTAACCGGATCGTGCTGCCCATGGACGCCTGCCGGGCCGTAGTGGGCGATGTTGGCGTTTTCGAGCCAGGCCTCGCCGTCCCTGATGTAGACGTAGCCC
>JASLNQ010000409.1 GCA_030745955.1 Dehalococcoidia bacterium
TCGGCCTCCAGGCAAATCGACCTTACCGACCCACTACCCAACTCCCGTTCGTTCAGCTCGACCGCCGTCTGGCTGTACTTCAAAGCACCGGGCCAGTCGCCGATCGAGAACGAACATTCGGCCGCCATCCTGTACAGGTAGCCGTTCCTGCGACCGCCCTCTCTGCCGATAGCGCGTCGGATCCGGCGCAGGGCCTGGTCCCAGTTTCCATCCCGGCGTGCAAGAATTTCACTCTGTGCAATATCGTCAACAATCGTCGCCACATCGCGGGCCCAGTCCTCAACGTCGTCGGCGAGGGTCTGCTGTGCCTGTTCGCCATTCACCCGGTGAAAGCGATAGGCAGGCAAATCGAGTGCCCACGCTACCAGCTTGACCGGGGAGTTCGACGGGTTTGTGCGGTTGATAGTCAGGGGGAACGCATGCCGTATCTGGTCCATTTCGTTCTTGGAGACCAGGCGGTCGAGTGCAATAACAACCCCCGTGCCGGGCAGTTCGCCAATGAAACTTTGATCGTGTGGGTCGTCGGTGATCCATGACAGGTGTGACCTGACGAACGACCGCCATTCGAGGTGGCTCAGCGTATCGATCAGCCAATCCTTCAACCGTCCCGATACGTCGGGATCGAGCTCGTCTGCGTCCGGACCGTGCGCCGACAAAAGCAGGAAAGGCAGCCGCAAGTCCCGCCCGGAATTCCCGCTCTCATTCAGTTCCTTCGACTTGCGCTCGATCAGGTTGAGCAGAGCAGCCCTGAACTGCTCGTGTTTGAGTACGTCCGAGTCGGCTATGTGGGCCGATACGTCGGCGGTGTGGATCGCAGCCCGCTGGCGCTCCACGATCTCACCGATTATTCGGCTGAAAACGGTCAGCACGCGCACCTCGGTGTCGAGTCGCGACGCGTCGATTAACGGTGTCAGCAAATACAGCGAACCCACCGAATCACCTGAACTAAGGTGTACTGGCAGCGCCACCGCCGTGTACTCCGCCGTCCGGTCGCCAGCCCCGTTCATGTTGTCGAGAAATCGCATTTCCGACGAGACCGAGTCGATCAACGATGTCCAGGGTGGCTCGACCTTCGGCACGATGAGCGGGACGCCAACGCGGCTCGCGTACGCCGACAGCATTTCAAGGGCCTTGGGAGGTCCCCAGACCGAGGGTTCCCAGGGCTTTGTGATCGAACTTGCGAGGATCCGGCCGAACTCGGGGTCCGAAGCCGTGGAGGATTCGCTGATCTCACTGAGCGAGCCGGGAAAGATGGAATCGAGCAGTTTCGTGACGAGCCACAACTGCAAATCGTCTGCACTGCCCAGCTCAGGCACGATCGCCGCTTCGAGTAGTTCCGACGCCTGCCGGCGCATGAACTCTTCGAAATCGATAAACACGATGTCCAGGATCCTGCCGACGAACTCCAGGTCGGCGTTACGCGGGGAAATCGACACCGATTCCATCGTCCCTAACTGCAAACTGTAGAACCCGCGCTCGGTCTGTACGCGCAATTCCAGGAAATGCCGGGAGGTCACCTCAGCCCTGGTCGGGAGTTGATCGACGTCCAGGAACACCACCTCACGGAAGGGCGAGAGGACCCAGCACGAAGGGGCAGGCCGCTTCAGGACAGTCTGGTACACCTGCTCGTGCGTCACCCGTCTCGCCCCGCCCGGAGTAGCGCCTCCGCCTTCCTCGCCAACCGGTGTGATGATGACCATGCAGTTGGGGTGGTTCACTGGCTCGGGTAAAAGCGAAAACACCACGCTGCCAAGCAGACGGGCGGTCAGCCGCCTCCGAATGCGCTTCATGGCTATTCGAATCAGGCGGTTCCACAGCCCCCCGTAACGCGGCTCCCGGGGGACTGAACTCTCCTCACCCCCGACAACTGCTTCGGCGGCGTCCTTGAACTTGATCCCCCGCGAACGCAGGAAGAGCACGGCCAG
>JASLNQ010000040.1 GCA_030745955.1 Dehalococcoidia bacterium
CGGGGGTCCCGGCCTTACCGGCGCGCCTCCCGGCGGTCCCGCCCGCCGCACAGCCCAACCCCAGAAGGCCGAGAGTCACCACGACGCCCACCAGCCAGCTGCGCCCCATGCGGGCGAGGGCGGTCATCGAGGTCGCTGGGGTCCTCGGCATCGTCGCCGCCGCCGTAGCGCTGCCGATGATGACCATGAACGTGCTTGGCGGTGTACTTGCCGACCGTTTCGAGGCACGAAACATTCTCGGCGGTTCGTCTCTCCTCGGCGCGGTCCTGATGGTCGTTCTCGGAGTTCTCGACCTACGGGAGGTGGTTCAACCATGGCACGTGTACGCGATCGCCATCACGTCTGGACTGGTCGCCGGTGCCGACCAACCCGCGCGGCAGGCCTACTTCCCATCGCTCGTGCCGGCCTCCGCAATCGGGAGCGCGGTCACGATCAACGGCTCGCTCCTGGCAACCGCCTCGATCGTCGCACCCACGCTGGGTGGGTTGCTCATCGCAGCGTTCAATACGTATCTCGGGTTCTTCGCGGCGGCGGCAGGCTGGATCGCGATGTTCCTTGCCACGTTGATCCTGCCCCCAAGGGGACCATCACCCGGCCAGCGCAGCGTGGTTCGAGAGCTGGCGACGGGATTCGGGTTCATACGCCGTCACCGGGTGTTACTGGTGCTGACGATCCTCGCTTTTTCCAACATGCTGCTGGGATTCGGCTGGATCAGCATGCTGCCGGCCTACGTCGACCGGTTCGGTGGCGGCCCGCCCGGGAAGTCGGCTACATGTTCTCCTCTGCCGGCCTCGGGGCGCTGAGCGGGATCCTGGTGGCGGGGCGGCTGTCACCCGGGCGTCATGCTGGCAGGCTAATGCTGGGGGCCGCTGCCACTTTTTCCGCGACCATGCTGTTCGTTGCGAACTCACCGGCGCTGTGGCTCAGCATGCCCCTCGCTGTCGTAGCCCACTTTGGTAACGGCGTTTTTAACATCTCGGCCCTCGTCGCAGTTCAATTGCGGACTCTCAAGGATATCCGCGGGCGTGTGATGGGCGTGTTCACCATCTCGCAGAGCGTCGGGTTGCTCGGGGGGTTATGGACCGGGACGCTCGCTGCTTTCATGGGACTCAAGGCCGGGATGATGATCGGTCCGGTCGTCCTCCTGGTAATGGTTTTTACGATATACATCACCCGGCGCAGTGTCCGAGATTTGCACGAAGTTCCGGCGCACGATGGGTGACCGTTTCGCGCTCTGCATATAGTCTTGGTTCCGATGGGCGCTATCTCCAAGAATACGAAGTTCGACCTGAATACAGTGCGGCAGCGGCTGGAGCAGCGCGAGGAACTGCTTTCCCCGCACGCCGCGCGGTCCTCCGACGCCGTCCGGGTGATCACCGAGCCACCCTCGCCGACCCGCACCGAGTTTCAACGTGACCGCGACCGCGTCGTCCACACCAACTCGTTCAGGCGGCTGAAGCACAAGAGCCAGGTGTTTGTCGCCCCCGTTGGCGATCACTTCACCACGCGGCTCACCCACGTCATCGAGGTCTCACAGGTCGGCCGGAGCATCGCACGCGGCCTGAACCTCAACGAAGACCTCGTGGAAGCGATCGGGCTCGGCCACGACCTCGGTCACACGCCCTTCGGGCACATCGGCGAGGGTGTTCTGAACGAAATGCTTACCGGAGGCTTCCATCACAGCGGTCAATCGGTCCGCCTCCTGGAACTGCTTGAAAAAGATGGCAGGGGCCTGAACCTGACCGGACACGTCATCGACGGCATCAGGAACCACTCGAAGCCGGAGGGCAAGTTTCTATCCAGGGAGGCCGTGGCAGACCTTACGCTGGAAGCCCAGGTCATCAGGATTTCGGATGCGTTGGCCTATCTCGCACACGACATCCTCGACGCCCTGCGTTCAGAATTCATTAACCTCGACGACCTCCCTCCGGATGCTCTCGAAGCCCTCGGGGAACGCCACTCTCAGCGCGTAAACACCGTGATCCAGGATGTGATCGTCTCGTCATGGGACTGCACCGGCGAGACCGGACCTGAAAACAGTGCAGGCAGCAAGCCGTGGATCCGGATGTCCGACGAACTCGGAAAGATAGTCACCGATCTCCGGGTCTTCATGTTCGAGCGGTTCTATCACCCGATCAGCAACTCGGTCCAGGGTCGGAGGGCCGCGGCCATCGTCGGCGAGCTGTTCGAGCACTTCAACCGGAACCCCGATGAAATACCGGCCTGGTTGCGTCAGCTCTCCGGCTCGACCGAGCGCGCAGCTGCCGACTACGTATGCGGCATGACCGACAACTTCGCCCTCACCCTGGCTGAAGAGATAAACCCGGGAATCAGGGCCGGCATGTTCGACGGGCGGATCTAGTAATCGCCCAAAAATACCCCCGCCAAAGCAGCGCGGGAAAAATACTCTCCGTATACTCCCCAGCACACTCTCGCCTATCCGCTTCCGTGTGGAAAATGCCGAGTGCGACACCGGCCCCAGACTTCGCAGCCGCATCCTGTAGGATGCGTAAAGTTCCAGGGATATGGCGTTAGTCGACGAGGTAAAAAGCCGCTCCGATATCGTCCAGGTCATCTCAGATTATGTAGACCTGGATACTTCGTCGCGCCAGCCGAAAGCCCTCTGCCCGTTCCACTCCGAACGCACGCCCTCGTTCGTAATCTATCCCGACACCGGAAACTGGCACTGCTTCGGCTCCTGCGCCGAGGGTGGCGATGTCATCTCGTTCCTCATGAAACGGGAGAACCTTTCGTTCGCCGAGGCGCTGGAGAACCTGGCCAACCGCGCCGGAATAAAGATCGAAGAACGCAAGAACGAGCCGCGCAAGAAGCCGATCACCGGGCTGATCGAGGCCAACGACATTGCCGCCGGATATTTCGTGTCCAGGCTCAAGGCCCCGGTCGGCGACAAAACCCGTGAATACCTGGCCCAACGCGGGATCGATACAGAAACCGCTGAACGACGCGGCATGGGGCTTGCCCCCGACGGAATGGAGACGCTGTCGGGACACCTGCGAACAAGGAACGTCCAGGCAAGGGCGGCCCGCGACGCCGGCCTGATCACTCGCCAGGACGACGGGACGTGGCGTGACATGTTCCGGGGCCGCCTCACAATCGAAATTCGCGACGCCCGCGACCGGATCATCGGTTTCGGCGCCAGGACCCTTGACGGCTCGGAGCCCAAGTACCTGAATACACCCCAGACCGACGCGTTTGAAAAGTCCTCGGTCCTCTACGGCCTGAACTGGGCCGCCGAGTCGATCCGCTCTTCCAACGAGGCCATAGTGGTCGAGGGCTACATGGACGTGATTGCAGCCCACGAACACGGCTTCACGAACGTGGTGGCATCGATGGGCACCGCCGTAACCGGCCAGCAACTCGACCTACTCGCCCGCTACGCAACCGCCGGCGGGACCGGCGCCGTGGTCCTGTGTCTCGACTCGGACGCCGCCGGTGAGGCCGCGACCATGCGCGCGCTTGAAGGAGTGACCGCAGAGTTGAGCATAGGCCGCCGCCGTGGAATCGAGGTGAAGGTTGCACGTCCCGACGGTGGAAAAGACCCCGATGAGGCGATCCGGTCCGATCCCGATAGCTGGCGGGCCTCCCTGAACGAGGCGATACCGCTACTCGAATACCTGATCATTGCTAAGTCAAAGCTTTATAACCTCGATGCAGGCCAGGGAATCGCCGATTTCGCCAACGACATCGCCCCGTTGATCTACGGCGTGCCGAACGATTACGATCGAGATCGCTACTGGTCGAGCACAGCTAAACTGGCCGGGGTGACCGAGCAGCGGCTCAAGACGATCGTCGACAAACCCCGCCGGGCGGCCCGCGGCAGGGGAAACAGGTCGGGAGCCGGCGGTTCATCACGTATATCACCGCAGCAGGCCGGGGCGGTCCTCGACTCCTCTGGTGGCAGCCCGCTCGAGGAACACCTGCTCTCGCTCCTGATGCAAATGGACGAATTGCGTGAATATGCAGTGGCGATGCCGGCCGAATTTTTCCACGAGTCCGACAACAGGGCGTTGTTTACGGCATGGCAATCCTCGTCTACACTCGGCGAACTTTCGGACGAACTCGGCAACGATTTAACGGAAAAGGTGCACCGTCTCGCCGAACGTATACTTCCTCCGTCGGATCAGGCTCGCCATGTTGAAGATGTCACCCAGTGCGTAAAGCGTTTAAGGGAACGGCACTTCAGGCGTATCAAAGAGCTTGAAATCGAACAGTTGCAGCAAGTGGAAGGTGAAGAGGCAGAGGAGCTCCTGGACCGGTCGCTCCACCCGAACGAGAATCTTCGCAAAGTAATGACAGGACGGGCGTGACGATGGCACGATCCACTCGGCCGACCGACAACGACGACCAACTGCAGGATCTGGTCAATTCAGGAGGACTGCTGCTGTCGGATAGCAGCAAGAACCTCGAGGGCGACGATCTCGAGGACGACGATTCCGACGACCAGATGGTGCCGGTAGTGCTCCGCTCGACCGCAGTGGCGGCGAACGCCTCGGAGCTTGAAACCTGGGGCTCGAAGCAAGCCGAGGGCTTCAGCGCACCAAACTTCAACCCGGCCGTCGAAGACTCCGAGATATCTGACGACCCGGTGCGCATGTACCTGCGCGAGATCGGACGCGTCGGCCTGCTCACCGCCTCCGACGAACGTTTCCTCGCCAGGGGCATGGAAATTTCACAGCGGCTCGCTGAAATCCAGGCCGAAATGGCCGCGGAAACAGGCCGCATGCCCACCGCCGCCGACACGACGCTCGAACTGATGCGCCAGGTAGGCTCCCAGCACGAGGCCGCATCGGCAATCGCCGGGTATATCGGACTCCCGAAGGGAACGACCCTCGGCACGTTGTTCGGTGTAAGCGACCTGCGAGCGCTCATCGACGGTCCGCACGACGAGGCGCTGCTGGCATTCCTGTCGGACGCATTCAACTGCGAAATCGAACAGGCGCAGGAGATGGTCAAAGAGCTTTCGATCGTCTCAGCCCTGATCGCGCCCGAATCGCTCGATGCACTGGATGCCGATCCAAAGCTCGACGGTCTGGCCAAAAAGGCATCGAGCCGGGCCTATCGCGAGCAGCTGGCAGTTTACGAGTTCCTCCTCGGCGCCTTCTTCTCGAACGTACGCGGAAACGCCGAACGCTCCGAGCGCCACCTGGCCGAGGCAAACTTACGATTAGTGGTTTCCGTCGCGAAAAAGTACATCGGGCGCGGCATGTCGCTGCTCGATCTCATCCAGGAAGGCAACATCGGACTGATACGGGGCGTCGAGAAATTCGACTACCGCAAGGGATACAAGTTCAGCACCTACGCCACCTGGTGGATACGGCAGGCGATTACCCGCTCGATCGCCGACCAGGCCAGGACGATCCGCATCCCGGTCCACATGGTCGAGACGATCAATAAACTGCTCCGGGTAAGCCGGCGGCTTGTACAGGAGTACGGGCGCGAACCGACCTCAGAGGAAGTCGGGCAGGCCATGGAAATGCCGGCCGACCGGGTGCGAGAGATCCTCAAGATTTCCCAGGAACCGGTTTCTCTCGAAACGCCGATCGGCGAAGAAGAAGACTCCGCCCTCGGCGACTTCATTCCCGACAACAACGCCCAGGCGCCGTCCGACGCTGCTTCGTATCAGCTGCTGAAAGAACAGGTCGACGATGTGCTCGGATCGATCAGCCAGCGGGAACGCAGGGTGCTGCAACTCCGATTCGGCCTGGAGGACGGCCGCAGCCGCACACTCGAAGAGGTCGGCCGCGAGTTTGGCGTCACACGTGAACGTATCCGCCAGATCGAAGCCAAGGCGCTAAGAAAACTCCGCCACCCGACACGCTCGAAAAAGTTGCGAGACTTTCTCGAGTAGGTCGCCGCAATCCCGATTGATCGACCGATTGTCTGCGATGCGACGGGCCGGTGTTCAACGACATCCCGGGTCGCAGTCTGAAATCGTCATCCCATTTAGGTAGTATTTAGTTAATAACTATTTGATAACTAATATTGCTCCGCCCCGGTTCACGCTGATACGATTATTCGGTCGGTACCGGTCCGGTTCTCGATGCCCTGAACCCGGGGACCGACAAACGTTCCGGACTCGCCAGTACAAATGCCAGGGACCAAGTGATGTCCAGCGAGACGCTAGCTCAAGTCAAAGACATAGTAATCATCGCTTTCCTGGTGTTCGCGACGGTGGTCCTCGTCGTCGCGTTGGTCCTCGGCATTCGCCTCTACTGGCGAGTGGGGCGCTTCATGGACCGAATGGAACGCGTCGGCGCCCGGTTCGAGCACACATTTGGTGGGGTGGCGATCGCGGGCAGGGCCCTGCGTCCGGTGACGAGCGGTCTCGGTCTGCTGGGGCTGGCCCAGGGAATCGGACGGATCTTCGGGACAGGGGGTCGCGGTCCGGACGACCCGACAAAATCATGAAACTAGATACACCGGGTGCGGCAACCCCTGTTACCTGCGATTGCCCGACCGCGTGTTAGAGGTACATGATGGCTGAAAACGAAAATGGTGGCGGGGGATTCCTCTTCGGGCTACTGCTCGGTGGAATCGGTGGATTCGTCGCCGGGATGATTCTTGCTCCGAAATCGGGCGAAGAGACACGCGCCTTCATTCTCGACCAGAGCCGAGAGTGGCGCGACAAGGCCGACGAACTCACCTCAGCCACAAGAGAGCGGTTGGCGAACGCGGCAAACGAAGGCAGGCGGGTTGCCTCGCAAATGCGTGACGACGACGGCTTCGACGACCTCGATCTGGACGACGAAAACCTCTGATCACGGCCCGGACCCAGGCCGATCCCCGACCGGCGGCAGGCTACCCGCTAGAAAGCCCCTGTGCCATCGGGTACGTCCCCATTACCTTGAAGGTCGAGGTGTGTTTCTTCAATTCAACAATAGCCTTTTGAATGTGCCCCTCGCCGATATGCCCCTCAAAATCGAGCAAGAAAATGTATGTGCCGATCTCCTCGCCGGTCGGGCGTGACTCGATTTTCGTCAGGTTGATTCCGGCATCGGCGAACGGCTTCATCGCCCCGTAAATCAAGCCCGGCGCATCGGATTCATCGAAATCGAATGCGATCGACGTTTTGTCGTTACCCGTTGGGGAACTGCCCTCCGGCGCCAACGCCACAAACCGTGTGACGTTGTTCTTGCGGTCCTGGATGCCATCGGCGAGAATCGGCAGTCCCGCCAGCTCAGCCGCCCTCCGCGGACCGATCGCCGCAGTCCGGTCATCGCCCTCGTTCAGGTCGGTCACCGCAAGGGCCGTACTCGTCGTGGAAATCTGCTCGGCAAAACGCAACTCCCTGGCCAGAAACACCCGGCACTGCGTCAGGGCCTCCTGCTTCGACATCACAACCCGGATATCGCTAAGTTGCACACCCGGACGGGTAATCAGGCAGTGGTCAATCGAGAGGAGGATCTCCCGCTTGATCTGGGCCTTGTCCGACGTAATCAGGAAATCCACGATCTCGATCACGGTCCCGCCAAGTGAATTCTCGATCGGGACCACTGCCTCATCGACCTGGCCATTTTCGAGCGCACTCGTCACAAGCGCCAGCGAGGCGTACGGAATGCGCTCGGCATCGGGGGCATACAGGAAACAGGCTTCGTCGGTGTAAGTTCCGATGGGGCCGAGAAATGCGACTTTTTTTGGCATGGTTACCTCGATTCAGTGAGAACTTCCCACAGTTCGGCTGTGGAATTCGCCGGGGACAGGGCCACGATCTCGTCCTCGGCCTCGATTACCGCATCGGCATCGGGGGTTTTTGTCCTGCCGTCAGCGGTGACTATCAAGACCACGTTCGTGCCGTACGGCAGCGTAATTTCAGAAAGAGTTTTACCGACATTCAAGGCCGCGGCCGGAAGCTTCAACGCGACAAGCTCCTGCGAACGGTCGGCGAGTGGCATCAGCCTTATCAGCGGATGCGCCGGCAAAGCGGTCGCAAGGTTCGAGAGCACAAGGTCGGTGGCGCTCACCACAAGGTCAACCCCAACCAGTTCGAAGAGCTGCGCATTCTCGGGCGAATTAGCCACCGCAATCGTTCGTGCAATATCGAAATTGCTGCGTGCCAGCTGGCAGGCCGCAAGATTGTCCTCATCGGAATCGGTAGCGGCAATTATCGCGCCGGCCCGTGAAGCGCCGGCATCCTGCAATGCACGCACCGATGTCGCGTCGCCCACCGTCGCAATCATGCCCAGCTCGCGCTGGATCGCACTCACCTTGTCTGGATCGTGATCGAGTACGAACACCTCGTGCCCCGCATTGATGAGAGACGACGCAAGTGGAGCCCCCACTTTTCCGGCACCGACGATTACGAGATACAACTGCCTTCTATTGCTCCTCTTGTTCCCCTGGCAGTAACCCTGCCAGTTGATCGCTGGCCAGCGAGGCCTTGTTGATCGTGATAATCCCGAGCGAAGCGTAAAGGCTTCTTGCGCCTTCGTCTTTCACCGCGGTCATCACCTGTTCAACCCGGAAGACTATCTTCGCCCGCTGTGCGGTGAGCCCGTTGAGGGAATCTTTTCCGGTCGCCGCAATTAAAACATCTGCATCGGCGATCCCGGCCTCGATCATCGCAGTCCCTGTCGAGCCGTCCCGGTGGATAACCGTCATCGCACCCGAATCCACGCGCCCACGCGGAAGCAACGACACTGCCTTCGGGTTCTTCTCGATCACGGTAATCCGGTGACCCATGTCGCTGAGTTTGCGGGCGAGAGATGAGCCGAGGTTTCCGGCTCCCACGATTATTACGTTCATTCAGGCGCAATTCCCGATTTGCTGGTGTTGCCAGGACAGAGCCTAACCGGCCCGTGCAGCCCGACCGTTCCGTGGGGTCCGGGACGTCCGCGCTGCAGGACGGGCAGTGCCGCTGTGCTCTCGCCATAAAATTACATCACATGGCGCGTGTTCAAGTATGTATGGAATATCGTTTCCGAGCGAAAAAACACCATACTCGGTCGGATATGAAGTACCGACCACTATCGCATCGGCATCCCTGATGATCGCTTCGTGCACCACCGCAGGCCCGATGTCCCTTGCCTGTAGCAACTGCGAGTCAATGTCGCTGCGTGGGAGGCGAGCGAGGCGCTCGGAACGGTGGAGTACCTGCTCGCCACGCGCTATCTGCTCATCGATCTCAGCATCGAGCGGCAGCGAGCGCTGCACCTTGATCACGTAGATGACGAACAGCCGTCCCTGGTCGTCCCGCACGATATCGGCCGCCCGTGAAACGGTGTTGATATCGGACGGATCGTCGCTGACAACTGCCAGGACTCTGTTGTAAGCCATGTTATTTCGCTGTGCCTGCCTGCTGAACCGATACACCCGCTCCGGTGAGCCCGGGGCCTCCCGATGTATCTAGCTGGTAATCCTGTTTACGTACTCGTCGAGTCCCGCAACCACCAGGACATCCCCGGCCCGCAGTCGCTCGTCGGAATCGGGACTCAAGGTGATTTCATCGCCTCGCTTCAGGGCGACGATCGCGATGCCGTACTTGTCACGTGCACTCGCAAAACCAGCCTCGTCGAGAGTCATATTCGTGAAACGGTCCGGTACCTGCAACCGGCTCACGCCAAACGCCGAAGCCAGCTCCATGTATTCCTCGACATCGGGACTGAAGAGGCTGTGGGCCAGCCTGATACCCATCTCCTCTTCGGCGTGGATCACACGGTGGCAACCGAGCCTGCGCAGCGTATTGCCGTGCAGATCGCTGTGGGCGCGGGCAACGATATATGGCAGGTTCATCGTCTGGAACAGGACGCTCACCATGATGCTCGCCTCGATATTCGCACCAATACCGACAATCCCAATGTCGAAGTTGTGTACGCCGAGCTCCCGCAACACCGCCTCCTGCGTGGCATCACCGGCGACCGGGTAGGTCACCTCGCCCATGAGGGTTTGTACACGCTCTTCGTCGATGTCGATCGCCATTACGTCGTGACCGAGCTGGTACAGGGTCCGTGCGACGTTACCGCCGAATCGACCCAATCCGACCACCACGACTTGCTGCTTGGTTTTCATCAGTTATCGGGGACCGAGTCCCCTCCAGGGCAGTTCAAATACACGGAAACGCTACACGGAACCACTATCCGGTAACAGCCTGTTGCGAATGCTCGCTTATTCTACCCGCGGGCAAATCAACCGAGCACACAGAAACGGCACCCCGTGAAACGATTATGGAACCCCGTTTCCGGAACTAGAACACAGTGTCGGCCGTCAAGGCCATGAACATATCAACACTCAGCCCACGTTGACGTACGTACAGGCGATTGATGCGGATGACGCCGTGCGGGCCGTTGATCTGTTTATTGGGGCACCGGTTACCTCGTGAAACGTGATTGTCTGAACGGGCTGCAATTGTCGATTCGCCTACATACCGATAAATCCTTGCCTCTTTCCCGTAGGACGACAGAAATCAATATCCCAGCTTCTACTCTGTTAGGCATTTCACTCAAATTTGCATGTTTACAAGTTTTACGCCAACGGTGAAAGATAACGGAGCGAACAATGACTGAGCGGAGGCAACTTCATCCTGAGGCGTGGGAGTGGTCGCAGGGAATGAGTTTTTCGCAGGGTGTGGAGATCGGAGATACGGTCTACGTCGCGGGTCACGTGAGTATCAGCGAAGAATGTCAAATCGTGGGTGGCCCTGATGACATGCGAACGCAATCCCAGCAAGCCTTTGAAAACGTCGAAACTGTCCTTGCTGAGGCGGGTATGACCCTGGACAACGTAGTCAACCTGACCTGTTACATCACCGACCAGTCGTTGTATCCAGACTATTCGGCGGTAAGGACCGAAAAATTCGAGGGCAATCTTCCGGCCAGCGCAACCGTAGTCGTGAAGCGTCTTGTTCTCCCTGGGCTACTTGTAGAAATCGATGCTGTTGCGGTCAGACAACCCGAGCAAGGCACGGAAATGCGGAACTACACCGAACACATATATTCCACGACAACGTTCGAGCTCAATTACGTAGAGGTTCCCGGCAATGGGGCACCCCTAATCATCGCTTACGGATTTTCATGACGATGGCAGGATCATCGGAAGCGTTCGACACTCTCGCTGGATTTCTGGCAAGAACCGAAATGAGTAGGTGTGGGAGCTGTGTTGAGGTCCTGGCCACCACGGAACGATCGCAGGTGGTCAATTAACCAGAAAGGTGATCAATAATCGAAAACACTCAAGAGCAAATAGCGGCAAAAATAATGCATTTGCCAGCCCGCTATCTGAATGAAGTTGCTGGTGAGATTCTAGACAGTACAACCGTTTCTTCAAACGACGATGTGATCGCAACTCCGATGAATATCACCTCAATTGGGGTCGGTACGATTGCCCTCATCAAGTGCTCTGGCACGGCATCGGTAGATGGACAACATCAAAACTGGTCGGCGATTGTCAAAGTCGTCGATCTTGAGGCACCGAATGCGGTAGGGGCTACTGATCCAAACTCATCGGTATGGTCGGAAATCTGGGCTTATCGAGATGAGCTGTTCACCTCACAGTCGCCTGAATTCAGAGGCGCAAAGTGTTACCGAATAGATGATCGTGGTGACGGACAGTTCTGGATTTGGATGGAAGATCTCTCAGGGTATTCGGGATCGCACTGGACCAAATATGAGTATCGGTTGGCGGCGAGGGGTATCGGAGAGTTCAAAGGTTCATGGTTGAACAAAAATACTTCTGCCATAGATTGGCTTCCACCTGTCTCAAGGGACGAAAACCTCGAATCCAACTCGCTCCTTTTGAGCAATCAAGAGAACTATCGAAAACTTGAAAATTCCGACTATTTTCGCAGCGCGTTGCCAGGTGATCTTTATCAACGCCTCGTTTCACTGCGAGAGTTGATGCCGAGCTTTGTCAAAGCTGCTGCCAGGGTTCCACGAATTCTCGCACACAACGATTGTCACATTCGTAATCTATTCGCCGCATCTGATCTGAGCGAAATAGTCACGATAGATTTTGCGCGGGTGGCGGTCGCTCCCATCGGAGGTGATGCTGGTGACCTCCTGGGATCGAGTTTCATGTGGACTGACCCAGAGGCTGAAACCGCCATGCTTATCGCTGACGATATTTACAGCGACTGGCTGAACGGATTGAAGTCGACAGGCTGGCAGGGTTCGAATGAGATCGCCAGGTTCGGCTTCCTGTTTCCAATTCTGCGAAGAGCGATCATGGTTCCCGGAATGCTGGCCTGGGTCGCACTTGGAAGCGATTTTCCGCTCAGGAGATACGGTGGTTCGAAGAACGATATGCCGACGAGTATTCGGCAGAGGTTCGAATTCCTGCTGCCCTTAGCTGATGAAGGATCAGTATTGGCAAGACAGCTGAACTG